>JALZHR010000349.1 GCA_030860665.1 Acidobacteriota bacterium | reverse complement strand
ATTATAAACCGCCGGGCGAAACCGAATTAATTTCCGGAGGAAGTATGCGAAAACAATTTCAAAAAATCTGGGCTTTATTGATTATTTCCTGTCTGCTGGCAGTTTCCGTCCCCGCTCAGCAACAGGTCGGAATTCCGGTAAAAAAACTGGACGCCTTCGTGCTGGAATTCAAAGCTCCTTACGACACGCTTTTAGTAGACATCGGCGAAAACGCTTTTTCAAAAAGCGAAACCACCAGCGTCGTCATCGCCTCGAACGCCCGCTTTACGCTTAAGAAAAACAAGTCTTTCGATAAAGCCCTGCTGCGTCCGGGAATGAAAATCGAAATCTCCGGCGAAAGATTCGGCAATCAAATCAACGCGACTGAAATCAGGCTCAATACCGACCTGGAGAAATGGGAAGTAGAGATAAAAGGCTATTTTGAAAGTCTGGACGGCGACCGCGCCTGGATTGACGGAAAAACTGTCAAGCTCTCGCCGGGCGTGATTATTCGCGGCGAGAAGGAATGGACGGGAAAAACCTTTTCTTCCTTTTCGCAGATGATGCTCGGCTCGCACGTTTCCGTCAAAGGCGTGCGCCGCCCGGACGGAATCGTCTATGCCGAAAGCGGTCAAACGAAACCGAATTTATACACCGACACGGACAAACAGTTAATCATCGCCGTGCAGAAAAATATCGTCGCGCCGAACGGTCTGGCGGGCGGCAAGGGCAAGGTTCTCGGGCGCGAGGTGAAATTTGCCGACAGTCTCGAACTGCAAACCTATGTTACGCGCGTCGGCTACAAATTGATTCCGCGATACCAGAAGGAAATGTCGAAGGACGATCCGGCGAAAATCACATATCGTTTCGCCGTCATCGAAGACGAGAGCTTCAACGCCTTCGCGCTGCCGGACGGCTCGGTTTTTATCCATACGGGACTATTGAAAGAACTCAAAAACGAAGCTCAGCTCGCCGCCGTTTTAGGGCACGAAATCGCGCACGTAACGCACGAGCACTCGCGCAAGCGGATGGCTGACGCCGAGAAAAAAGCGTGGATTGCTCTCGCCCTGGGCGTTGCCGGCGCGGCGACGAAGACTAATGCGGTGGCGCTCGCCGGAAACATCGGATTGCAGATAATGTCGAACAATTTCGGACGCGAGCAGGAAGACCAAGCCGATAGAGTCGGTCTTTATTATATGGCTCAAGCCGGTTACGACCCGCGGGAAGCGCCGAAAGTCTGGCGCGAGCGTCTTAAATTCGTCAAGGAAGATGCCGTCAGCAATTTTATCTACTCCGACCATTCGTCGGCTTTCGCGCGTCTGAAGCATCTCAACCGGGAACTGGCTTTCAGCTACTACGAGACGGATTTCAAAAACGTCATCGTCGGCGAGGACAGCTATCGCAACACGGTCGGCGTTTACTTCGGCTGGATTCCCAAGCCGCAGCCCGTTACCGCTCTGCCGCACACGGCGAAACCGGCAGGAAAAACCTCGCCGGTAAAATCCAAATCGCGCACCAATCGCCCTAAAATACGGAGCGGGAAAAAACCATAAACAATTTGATGCCGGCAAAGAAACACTATCTTTTTATGTTCAAAACATTGATTAAATTTATCGCCGCAGTCGTTTTGGCTGTTTGTCTTCCGGTAATGGCGACGGCGCAAAAGAATGCGCAGCCGTTAACGAATGCCGACGTTCTGGAAATGCTTAAAGCGCAATTGCCCGAAAGCACAATCGTTTTAGCGATTGAACAGGCGACGGGCAATTTCGATACTACCCCGCAAGCCCTGATTTTGTTGAAAAAACAAGGTGCAACGCAGAAAATTCTGGACGCGGTGCTAAAAGCGAAAGCGACCGGTTCAAATACCGGCGGCGTCCGCACGCCCAAAACAAATGTGCAGGAGCCGGAAAATTTCGGCGTTTTCTTCTTTCTGGACGCTTCCGGCTCGTTAAAACAACTGGAACGCATCAACGGGCGCGCTTCGGCGTCGTCAAGAGAATTCGGCTCTTTTGAAATTAAAGGAGCTAATTCACCCGTCAGGATAGCGCCCGATCAGAACCACCGCTTCGTCATTCGACTGGCTAACGGAATAGACCCGGGCAAAATCGAGATGCTTCGGTTTTATCTGAAAGAAGGCAAGCGAATGATTAATTTTACAATCAGCGGCAATCGCGCCGTTCCGATTGAAGCCAAATCGCCGACCAGCTCGGGAAAATTTCCCTTTAATATCACTAAATTCGGCGAAAGCTCATATCAACTCGCGCCGCCGCAGGCTCTTTCCGCCGGCGAATACTGTTTTTCCACTCCCAATGAAGCATCGACAGAGGTTTTTTGCTTCGGCGTTGACGGAAACTCGACCACTGCGGCTGGCGGGAACGTCGGCGCGGGTGACGATGAATTTGAAAGTATCGGGAATGTAGTTCTGGTCGATGACGGCAAGCGAACCGAAATGAAGTACAGCCTGACGAATATGAGTTCGGGCGGCACCATCCTCGGAGCTAAAGTTAAAGCTATTCTAACCGGCAGTCGGGCGCAGCTCCGAGTAAGCAATACATCTCCGGAATTTCTGGTTCGCGTGCCCGGAAATCTTAATCCTTCTGATTATGTTGCTCTGGTCAAGCTGGACGCAAAATCCGACCGGCGCGAGGTCGAAATCGGCAAAGCGAGCGTCGGCATACTTTCCGTGAAATCGAAATCCGGCTTTTCCAAAAACAGTATCGTTCCGATAACTCTGGAAGAAATAACCGGAAAGGAAAGCGGCGGCTTCAAATTTTACAGGGTCAAAACGGCAAGCCCGGTTTCGGCTAACGAATATGCCCTGGTCATACAGGGCGCGCAGTTCTTCGATTTCGGAGTTGACACTAATTAATGATTGGCAGAATCAAACCGAATACCGGCGCAATTCGGCGGGTGACGGGCGGCTTTCTCCGAATTGCGCCCTTCCTTCGCGCAGAGCGGAGGATGATTTATCCGCTCTATGTTCTTCTTATTCTCATCGCGCAGATTTCTTTTTTTTCGCCGGGCGGCGCGGTAAAGGCGCAGACGCCTCTGAAGGGAATTCAATGCGGTCTGGAACCGCGGCGGCGCGTGGACAGTTTCAAGATGCCGGTTCTGCCGGTTCAGGGTAAAAGCTGGCGGATAACAAACGATTTCGGTAACGGCGTTACGAACAAAGACATTCCGGGACTGCCCACGGGAACGTGGCAGCACACGGGCGTCGATTATCTGCTCGGCGGCAGCAGCGCCGCGAGTCAGAATCAGCCGATTTACGCCGCCGCTAACGGCATCGTCGTGTTTTCTACGAAAAGCGAAGCAAATCCGATTCCCGCGCGGGGCGGATTGGTTATAATCCGACATTTGCCGCCGCCGGGAGCTAAGTTTCTGGTCGTTAGATATAACGGAAAAGCCGGAGCTTACGAAGAATTTGAAGCCGAAGAGGTCTTCTCCTATTACCTGCATCTGGACGCCGGCAAAATTACTGTCAAGACCGGCGACAATGTCGAGGCGGGCGGGCAAATCGCTCAATTATATAGCTCGCAAAACGTCGCACAGGGAAAGTATGCGTATGTTCCTCACCTTCACTTTGAGGTCTGGTCTGTTTGCTCAAAGACTGAATTAAACGGTTATGAGCCGGGCGGAACTTTAAAAAATTCGCTTCGCAAGCCGGTGATTGACCCGATAAGCTTTTTGTCGAATGTTAAAATTAAAGGCAAAACGGCAACTACCGCACCTTCTCCCGCGCCTAATCCTTCGCCGTCGTCTCCGACACCACCTCGCCAGGATATACCGATTATCAAAACCGCTCCGGTTCCGACTCTGTTTTTGCTCGACACTTCGGGCAGTATGTCTGAAAACAACAAAATGGAGCAGGCGCGCGCCGCCGGGCTGGACGCTTTGCAGGAGCTGCGGCGCAGCGGCGCGTCGAACGCGCCGACCGCGGTCAGGATTTTTGCGGGCGACTGCAACGAAAGAGGCACGCGCAGCCTGAGCGCTTTCACGCCGAATCTGAATCAGACCGAAGCCGTATTCCGCTCCGGAATCCCGCGCCCGGACGGCGGAACGCCGCTGCCGCAGGGCAAAGACGCGGCAATCGGCGAAATGATTGCCTATCTGAAAGCGCATCCGGAAATTAAAGGCGGACGCATCATTTTGCTTTCCGACGGGCAGAGCACTTGCGGAGAAATTCGTCCGGCGGGAGTTTTCAGCCGCCGCGATTTTGCTTTTCATCGCTCGAATATCAGATTTTTGACGGTCGGATTCGACGTGCCCGCTGGTTCGGCTGCCGAGCGCGATTTGCAGTTTCTGGCGTCGGAGACGGGCGGAAAATACTATTCGGCATCAGACCGCAGCCAGCTTATACGGGCTTTTCAAAAACATTTGCGGGTTTTCGCGCCGCGTCCCTGCCGGATGTCCGACGCCGGTTTTGCCGCCGGAGTCGCCGCATTCGAAGATTACAATTACCCGGCGGCGCTCGGCTCTTTCCGCGCTTTCGTGGCTGCTAATCCGACCGATTCCTGCGGAATTTACAATCTCGCCCTCGCGCTCGAAGCTAACGACCGCTACCGGAGCGCGGCGGAAATGTATCGCAAATATCTGGAAGCTTTGCCGAGCGCCGTCGACCGCGCCGCAACGGAACGGCATATCGCTCAACTGCTGCGTGATTATGCCGAGCAATTTCGCTATTTTATCGCCGTCGCCGGCAGCGACCTGGATTACCTCAAGCGGTATTATCAATCGGTTTTTAATCGCTCGAATCAGGAGCTGGCAATTGAATTTTCCGGATTTGTGCGGGAAAAGCGGGAGTTTTACGCTAATTTGCCGGATATTTTAGAGACGGACGTGCGATGGCTCAAAAACGATTCGCGCGACCTCGCCGATTCAATCGACACGCTCGCCGAGCGAACGAAGCTGGAAACTTTCGACCGCGACGCCGTAAGTTTATTGACCATCCCGATTGCTCAGCTCGAAGACCTTATCGGTCGTTTGAACGATTACGCAGCAAACAATTTCAGATAAAAGCGGAAGTTTTCGCCCGAAAAACGTGCGAAACAGGAGAAACAAAATGTTTGAAGAAGACATAAAAATATCGAATAACGGCAATTCCCGAATGGAAAATATCTGCTCGAAATGCAGTGCGGTTTTAGACGACGACGCTGATTTTTGCGATGAATGCGGCGCTCCGCAAATAGCTTCCGCCGTCTCCGTCTCGCTTCCCGAAGCTTCAGCCGCGACGAAAATCTGCCCGCGCTGCAACCGTGTCGCCGAACCGGATGAAATGTTTTGCACGAGCTGCGCTTTTGATTTTTCCAAACCGGTTACGCCGACGGTCGCCGCGCCCGCCGCTTTGACCTGTCCGGGCTGCCGGAAAAACTATCATACGGGCGATAAGTTTTGTCGTCATTGCGCCTTTGACTTGTCGAGCCTTGAGGAAAAAGTTTCGAGCAGCCAGTTCTGTACCAATTGCGGCAAACCGTTCGGGCGCGACGACCATTTCTGCCGCCATTGCTCGTTCGATTTAACGGACGCAAAGCATACCGTCGTAATGCCGACCGTCAAACCTGCCGCCGGCGTCGCCGCCGCCGCTCCGACGCCGTCTTTCCCGACTCCGGTTATATTGGAAAGCGTTCCTTTAATTTCTCCGAGTCCGGTTATCCCGGCATCCGTTAAAGCACCCGCGGCGGCTGCCGACGTTTTCTCTTACGAAGCGGTTTCTCAACCGGCTCAGCAATTTGCCGCAGCGCCGAATAACGGTTTTCTGCTCTGGCTGAGTCCGATTGGGGCGGCAATCGCCGTCGTCAGTTTTTTTCTGCCCTGGCTCAGTGGTGCGGTTAAAATCTTTGGCTACAGCACTGGCGGTATGTCATTTTCAGGCGCAGACCTGGCTAAATTTGACGGAAGCTTATGGCTGCTTCCGCTCGCCGGTATCGTCAGCCTGAGCGCATTTTTCTTTTGCTGGACTCAAAACAAAATAGGCGCATCGCGTCCCGTCATTGCCGTAAGCGTTATTCTCGCTTTCGTTTTCATGTTTTTTAAATTGGTAACGATTGAGCAGCAGCTTCGCCAGGTTCCGGATTTCGGCTTATCGCAATACAATTCCGGTCTCGATATTAAACCGCAAATCGGTATTTTCGGTTTAGTCCTGGGCTTTATCGTTTCGCTGGTCGGAGTCGTG
>JALZHR010000343.1 GCA_030860665.1 Acidobacteriota bacterium | reverse complement strand
CTTCAAGGCTCTAAACAACGCTCCGTAAAGACGCGGCAGATTTTTGTATAAATCTTCCAGAACCGCGTCGGAAGCCGTAACGCCTTCGTCCGGAAACCTCTCGCTCCGATTTTCCGGAAAACCGATTTCACTGTGTCCTGACGGATGATTCCAGCCGACGGCGGCGCAGATTCTGGGAGTTGTCGTCAGATAACCGAGCGAGACATCGAGCCCAACATTACCGTTGTCAGCGTAATCAGCCGTGAGAAGACAATCTATATAAAAACCGTGTCCCTGATATTGGGTTAATGAACCGACCTCGGATGAATAAACCCGAACCGAAACATTCGGAATTTCGCGTCGAATTTTTTCGGCGATTTTTTCAAATTCCGGCAAAAGTCTTTTTTCGAGTTTTTCGACCAGCGGGTGCATAATTTGTCAGACATTTTACTTTGCTCGCGCCGTATCGGACAAACGGAAAAAGCCTCTGCCGGTTGATTGAGTCGGCAGAGGCTTTTTCGCATTTTAGAAAAAAAATTATTTGTTTTTCGTCACTGAAAGTTCTTGGTTTTCTCGCGTCCAGAGTTTAATCAATCGCTTGCGGCTTTCGAGCTTGGTTTCGATGCTCGGAATTCTCTGCATTAATTGCTCTAAATTTATTAAATAATCCGGCTCGCCGAAAAGCTGTCGAATCTCGGAAAGATACGGCTGAATTTTCGCGTAGACGAAAATGTGTTCGGTGCCCGAGTCGAGAAACGTTTTTTCGTCTATCGCTTCGTTCAAAACAAAAGACGCCGCCATGTCCCAAAAGGATGTGACCATCCGGAAATGCGCGCTCGCCTGCTCGCCGCCGCGATAAAGCGCGATAATATCCATCGCCGACTGCGGCGCGAATTCCGAGAAATACCAAGCCCGCGCCGCCCGCATCCGCTCGTCGCGCCGCAGCTCGTAGAGCTTCAGAATCGCCATTACTGATTGTTGTTTGTCCATAGTTTTAAAAAGTGAGCGGTGAGCAGTGAGCAGTGAGCAGACAGTGTTACAGATTTAACGTTGAAATCTCGATTCTAAAACTGCTCACTGCTCACCGCTTACCGCTCACTGCTCACCGCTTACCGCTCACTGCTCGCTTATGTATCTTCCGAATTCCAGTTTTGCCGACAAATCGCCGCTGAAATTCTGTTTGTATGATTTGCAGAATTCGAGATTGTTCCGCGCGACTTCGGACGCGCCTTTCGATTCGATTAAAGCGGCTTCAAATTCTCTTTCCGCCGAGGCGAAATTGCCCCGGAGCACGTAGATGACGCCGAGATTATTGTGCGCGTCGGCGGCGGCGATTGTTTTATGGCGGAGCGAATTTTGAAATGCTTTCTCAGCCGCCCGAAAATCTTCTTCTTCCAGTAAAACCAGTCCCAAATCGAACCACGCTTCGGCGTCGTCTTTTTTCAGCCGGATTGCCTCGCGGAACGCCGCTTCGGCTTTGCCCCAGTTTTTCAGCTTCGCCTGCGCCATCCCGAGCACGTAAAAGGCTTTCTGATAAGTTCGATTGCTCAGCGTGATTGCCCGATTAAATTCATTAACGGCTTCGGCGTTTTGTTTCAGATGATACAGGCAAACGCCGATGTTGAAATGAATCCGCGCGCGGAAATCGTCACCGGTTTTTTCATTTTCCGTATCGAGAATCGCCCTGCGGTAATTTTCCAGCGCCCTTTCGTATTCGGCGTTGACAGCCGCGCGCGTGCCTTCTTCAAACGACTGCCTGACGCTTTGCGCCGCGACGTTTACCGCCGCCGCAGCCAGCGCGAAAACGATAACAAAAAGAAACGATAATTTACGCATAATCCTTTAAATCTCCTCAGACCCGATTTTCAAGTCTGAAAAGAGTTTAGAACTTACGCGCCGCGAAATTCTTTCGCCTGTTTGCGGTTTATATTCTGAAATTGCTCATAAAGTGAAAAAGTGAAAGAGTGAAAAAGTAATCGTTACTTCTCGTAAACAGTTTTTTTCACTGTTCCAGCACGCTAATAGAAGCTATGCAATTTCATTGCAAGAATTTATTATGCTTTCTTTTCTTAATCTGAAAAGATTAAATCAAGCAAATTCTATTTGCGTTCCGATTCTTAAACCTCTGCACTTCCAGTGCAGAGTCGTT
>JALZHR010000324.1 GCA_030860665.1 Acidobacteriota bacterium | reverse complement strand
TCTCCAGCATCTCGACCAGCTCCGCCTGAAAAAGCGTCTGGACGAGCGAGGTCAGGGCATACAAAACCGTCCCGCCGCCGACGAGCATAAAGAAAATCGCAAAGATTCTGCCCGCCTGCGTTTTCGGCGACAAATCGCCGTAGCCGACCGTCGTGACGGTTTCGGTCGCCAGATAAATGCTGTCGAGCGGCGAAAAGCCCTCAATCAGGTGAAACCCGACCGAGCCGATGGCGATGGCGATGAAAATCGCAATCACGGCATACACGAGGCGCGAGCGGGCGATTAATGAAATTATCGGGAATCGTTTCATCGACAGTCGTACGGACGGTTGAAAGTATAGTTTTCAAAGCCTCAAACTGCAATAAATATTTTTGGAACGACTCTTGCAAAAAGTCTCGTCATTGAGACAAAAAGCTTTCGCTGCTGTGTGGGAATCATACAGAAGTGCGTTATTTTGCAACAAAAAGGAGAACATCAATGACCAATGTAAAGATAATTATGACGGAAAACCCCACGTGCTGCGCGCCCGACACATCTTTGCAGGAAGTGGCGAAAATGATGGTTGAAGTCGATTGCGGCTGCATCCCGGTCGTGGACGAGAACGCCAAGCCCGTCGGGATGATAACCGACCGCGACATCACCGTCCGCACCGTCGCCAAAGGAAAAAATCCTCTGGATTTAACTGCCGGAAAAGTAATGACCGACAAGGTCTACACCGTCACGCCCGAGACGAGCATCGAAGAATGCTGCCGCCTGATGGAGCAGAAACAGGTGCGCCGCATCGCCGTCGTCGATGCCGAAGGCACGTGCTGCGGGATGGTCGCGCAGGCTGATATTGCCAATTACGCCTCGCGCAAACAGACGGCGGAAGTCGTGCAGCAGGTTTCAAAATCGGATTCGATTTCAAAATCGGCGGCTATTTAACTGATAGTTGATAACCGATAACTGATAGTTTAAGAAATAACTATCAGTTATCGGTTATCAACTATCAATTATTCCGCTTTCACTACCAGTTATCAGTTATCAACTATCAATTATTCCGCTTTCACTGGCAGTTATAAATTAGCGGTTATCAGTTCTTCTGCTTCCACTATCAGTTCTCAGTTCTCAGTTCTCAGTTACTTTTTGCTGGACATAAAGCGGCGAAAGTTTATAAAATTCCAATGACTCTTTCTCCGAAGGGTCAAACTCAGCGGTCGGATTCGACATCTAACCCGAAAAGGCTTTCCTTCCCAACGAAAATATTTAATGGCAAAGCAGATAGAAGTAAAAAGCAGAAAACGAACGACCGGAGCGCCGTCGTCGTCCAGAAGCGGAAAAGCCCGCGTTAAATCGTTTCAAGCGCCGCCGCCGAGTTTTTTTCGACGTCTGCTGGGCTGGGTTTTCAACCCGATTACCTTTTCCGTCACGCTTTTAGCGGTCGTCGCTTTCGTTCTGACGGCGGCTTATTTCTGGTTCGATTATTCGGACAGAATTGACGTGCTCCTGCGCGGCGAGGTTTTCACCCGCTCGGCGGGCGTTTATTCCGCGCCGAAGCTGCTCAAGGACGGCGAGGCGATTTCGCGCGACGATTTGGTGAAATATTTAAAATCCGCCGGCTACATCGAAAAAAATCAACAGGCTGCCGCCGCGCGCAGCCGTTATCAGCTCGAAGAAAACGCCGTCACCATCGAGCCGGGCGACACGGCAAAGCTCGACGACAAAATAATTTTTCCGAGCCTGAAAGTCCGCTTCACGAGAGACCGGAAATCCGTCGCCGCCATCACGGATTTAACCGCGAATAAAGAAATCAAAGAAACGCAGCTCGAACCGAAAATCCTGAGCTCAATCACGGCGGAAGGCGACGGGCGCAGAAAAGCCGTTACGTTTCAGGACTTGCCGCCGCATCTGGTCAAGGCGATTACCGTCACCGAAGACCGCGCGTTTTTCGAGCATTACGGCGTCAACTTTCGCGGAATTCTGCGCGCCCTGTGGCGGCGTTACGAAGCCGACGACGGCACGCATCTCGCCCGGCAGGGCGGCTCGTCGATTACGCAGCAGCTGGTCAAAAATCTTTTCCTGACGCCGGAAAAATCGCTGACGCGCAAAGCCGAAGAAGCGTATATGTCCGTGATTCTGGAAACGCGCCTCTCGAAAGAGGAAATTTTCACGCTCTACGCCAACCAGATTTATCTCGGGCAGCAGGCGGGCGTGGCGATTTACGGCGTCGGCGAAGCGGCGGACGCTTATTTCGGCAAGGACGTCTCGCAGCTTAATCTCGCCGAAGCCGCTTTTCTCGCCGGAATTATCCGTAGCCCGAATCGCTACAACGCTTATAAAAATCCCGAACGCGTCGCCGAGCGGCGCAATCAGGTCCTGCAGTCGATGCTGGAAGTCGGCGAGATTTCGCCGCAGCAGTTCGAGGAAACGAAAAAACTGCCGATTAATCTCGTACAGGTTTCCAATCGCCCGGAGCTGCTCGATATGCCGTATTTCACGCAGTTTGCCGAGGAAGAGCTGCCGAAGGTCGTCAACGACCCGGAAGCCTTGCAGCATCTGCGCGTCTACACGACGATTGACGTTGACCTTCAGCGCGCCGCTTACGAAGCGGTCACGAAGCGGCTCGACAAGCTCGAAAAATATTTTCCGAAAAAAGAAAAGGGAAATCTGCAGGCGTCGCTCGTCGCCATCAAGCCGAAAACGGGCGAAATCGTGGCGATGATCGGCGGGCGCGATTTTCTGCAAAATCAATTCAACCGCGCCACCAGCGCGCAGCGACAGCCCGGCTCGGTTTTCAAGCCGTTCGTCTACGCCGCCGCTCTCAGCTCGGCTTACGACCCGGCATCGCGCGTCTACACGGCGGCGACGATGTTCAAGGACGAGAAAAAAACTTTCACGTTTAATCAGGATACTTATTCGCCGAACAATTACGGCGACACGTTCAGCAACAAGGAACTGACTTTGCGCGATGCGCTGACCAAATCGAAAAACGTCATCACGGTCGATTTGGCGATGGAATTGAACGTCGGAAAAGTGATGAATCTGGCGCACAAAGCCGGTTTGCCTAAAGTCGAGCGCGCTTATCCGTCGATGGCTCTCGGAACGGCGGAAGCGACGCCCTTGCAGATGGCGACCGCCTACACGACTTTCGCCAATCTCGGCGACAAGGTTTCGCCGCTGGCGATAAACCGCGTCACGACCGGCGACGGCAGAACCATCGCCGCCCCCGTCGCCGAAAAGAAAAACGTTCTGCGTCCCGACGTCGCTTATATTATGAACGACATAATGAAGGACGTAATCAACAAGGGCACGGCGACCGACGCACAGGCGTGGGGCTTTAAAAACGTCGCGGGAAAACAGGCGTTTGCCGGAAAAACCGGAACTTCGCGCGACGGCTGGTTTGCCGGATTTACGCCGAACCTGGTCTGCATCGTTTACGTAGGCTTCGACGACGGCTCGGATTTGGGAATGAAAGGCTCGGATTCGGCGTTGCCCATCTGGGCTGATTTTATGCGCACGGCGCTGGATTTGCATCCCGAATGGAACGGCGACTGGGCGCAGCCCGATTCGGTTCGCAAAGCCGAAATCGACATCCGCAACGGCAAATTAATCCGCGAGCTGGACAACGCGCAGGTCGATTCGATTCAGCAGACCGAGAAGAAAAACGCGAATTCCGATACGAACGCCGCGAATTCGCTGTCGTCGCCAGCAACAGCGGCAACCGCGACGAATCCCGACGATTTATTCGTGACCAGCGTCCCGCCGGAATTCCGCCGCGTCGAGCTTTTTATCAGCGGAACAGTCCCGCTCAAACTGCTGCCGACCGAGGAGACGAGCGCCGATTCGGAAAACGAAAACCCGAATCCGCAGCCGAGCACGACGCCTTTTCAAACCTGGGAAGAAGAACAGCAGCAAAAGAAAACGAAAATCGAGAAGCCGCCAGCCGACGGCGACGCCAGCCCGCAGCCGAATTACGAGCGAAGCGTATTGGTGACGGTCTGCCCGCTGTCGGGAATGCGCGCGACTTCAAACTGCCCGGCAAAGGAAGCGCAAAATTTCAAAGCCGGAACCGAGCCGAAGGATTTCTGTACCTTTCACGCCAGACCGCGAGAATAAACGCGATAAGTGATGAGTGATAAGTGACGGGTGATAGGGAATGATAATTTTTCTCCCTATCACTCGTCACTTATCACTTTTTACTTTTTCTTCGCGCTTTTGCCTTTTGGTGTTTAATTCGATAAATTCTAAGTTTGCAAGCAGGAATTGAAAATTCGCCGAGGTGGTGAAATTGGCAGCCACGCAGGTCTTAGGAGCCTGTGCCGCAAGGCGTGCGAGTTCGAGTCTCGCCCTCGGCATAAAATCCAATTACGAATTACAAATTACGAATTACGAATTAAGTCGAGTTAAATTCAGCGCGCGAATTAAATCAATCATTCGTAATTCGTAATTTGTAATTCGTAATTTACAAAGAGAGGTTGACCCGTCTCTAAAGCTGACGGGTTGTTTATTTATCGAATGAAAACAGAAGTCATAGAAGTTTCTCCGACACAGAGAGAAATTAAAATCGAGATTGACGGCGAAACCGTCCGCGAGGTTTACAACAAAATCGCCAAAAAATACGCGCAGGCGGCAAGCGTTCCGGGTTTTCGGAAAGGTCTCGCGCCGGTCGACATAGTCAAAATGCGCTACAAGGACGAGATTAAAAACGAGACCTTGCGCGAGCTTTTGCCGGAGCGTGTCTCGCAGGCGATTCAGGAAAACAATCTCAACCCGCTCGGCGAGCCGCAGCTTCATCTGGAAAACGCGGAAAACATCAAGTTAAACGGCTCGGAGCCGCTTTCGCTGCATGTTCACGTCGAGGTGATGCCGGAAATCCCGACGCCGGATTACGAAAATCTGGAAGCCGTCCGCCGCGTTCGTCCCGTCGATGAAGCAGAACTCGAACGTCTTATCGACCAGCGCCGCGAGCAAGCCGCGACCCTGATTCCGGTCGAAGACCGCAAATCGCAGGAAGGCGACACGGTCATCGCCGATTTGGAAGGCACGTTCGTCAACGACCCGGACAATCCCGAACCGATAAAGGCTGAGGATTTGGAAATCAAACTCGGCGACGCGAACATCGAAAAAACTTTTTCGGATAATCTGACCGGCGTCGAAGAAGACGAGGAAAAGGAATTTACGGTCGAATATCCGCCGGACTTCGGCTCGCCCGGGCTTGCCGGAAAAACCGTCAGTTATAAAGCGAAAATCAAATCGGTCGGCACGACGGAAATGCCCGAAGCCGACGACGAATGGGCGAGCAGCCTCGAAGAAGGCTACGAGTCGATGGCTGATTTGCGCCGCAAGCTGCGCGAGGATTTGGAGATGGTTTCCAAAACCGAAGCCGACAACCGCGTCCGCGACGAGCTAATCACGAAATTAATCGAAGGCAACGAGTTTGAAGTGCCGAACACCTTAATCGACATCCAGGCGCGCAACCTGCTGAACAATCTCGCGCAGGATTTACAGCAGCGCGGAATGGATTTGAACAAACTCGACGAAAGCTTTGTCCGGATGGCTTATGAAAATATGCGCGGGCAAGCCGAAAAGGACGTGCGCGGCGCGATGCTGCTCGAAAAAATTGCGGAGCTTGAAGGCGTCGAAGTCACGAGCGAGGAAATCGGCGAGGAAATCGACCGCATCGCGCAGTATTACGGCGTGACGCCCGAACAGGTTCGCGCCTCTTTATCGCAGCAGGGCGGCGAAAACAACATCGCCGACCGCCTGCGCAGCCGCAAAGCGGTCGAGGCTTTAGTCGAAAAGGCGAAAGTTACCGAAGGCGAATGGATTGACGAAAGCCAAGCCCGAGCCGCCGCCGCTGCCGCAACCGAAACGGAATCGGGAATTGAAGAAACTGAAACGGAAAACGCCGCGGCGGAATCGCAATCCGAAGAAAAATCGGAGTAGCGAGACGAAAAAAACTTGACGCCGGCGGCGATGTGCCGAGCGGCGACGAAAAAGGAATCGAAGACGGGAAAAAAGTAAATCGTGAATCGTGAATCGGAGTAATTATTTGAGATATTAAGATTTAAACAACCATTCACGATTTACGATTTACCATTTACGATTTACGATTCACGTCTCAGCGAGTTTGCATTTTACGGAATAAATTGTAAAATCCATTTGACTGGATGAAGGACGGCTAGTCGATTCAACGATTTATCTCCGCAAAGCTAACTCAGTTCTTAAACAAATTAGACCAATTTTAGTTAGGGAAAAGAGTAAAGATTTATGGCATTAGTTCCAATGGTGGTCGAACAAACTTCGCGGGGCGAACGGGCTTTCGACATCTATTCCAGACTTTTAAAAGACAGCATCATTTTTATCGGCACGCCGATTGACGATATGATTGCGAACTTGATTGTCGCCCAGCTTCTGTTTCTCGAAGCCGAAGACCCGGAGCGCGACATCAATTTGTATATCAATTCACCGGGCGGCTCAATCACAGCCGGGATGGCGATTTACGACACGATGCAGTTTATCCGCAACGATGTCACGACGATTTGTATCGGTCAGTGCGCCTCGATGGGCGCGCTGTTATTGACAGCCGGGACGAAGGGCAAGCGTTTTGCGCTGCCTCATTCGCGCATTCTGATACACCAGCCTTCGGGCGGCGCGCAAGGTCAGGCGACCGACGTGCGCATTATGGCTGAAGAAATTATCCGTATGCGCGAGCTGACCTCGCGCCTGCTGGCGCACCACACCGGTCAATCCTACGACCAGGTGGAAAAGGACGTCGAGCGCGACCGCATTCTCTCGCCGATTCAGGCGAAAGAATACGGCTTGATTGACGAAGTTATCGAACACCGAGAATAAGTAGCGAGTCAAGAGTCGAGAGTGGCGAGTCAAACGGCTTCTCACGACTCACGACTCACGACTCTCCACTAATTTATGGCATCATTTCATCGTTTAGAAGAAGTTTTACGCTGTTCGTTTTGCGGCAAGTCGCAGAATGAGGTCAAGAAACTGATTGCGGGACCGAGCGTCTATATCTGCAACGAATGTATAGACATCTGTAACGAAATCATCAATGACGACGAGCAGGCGGAAGCCGCGTCGGCGCGCCCGCCGCTGCCGAAACCGCAGGAAATCAAAGCGTTTCTGGACGAATACGTCATCGGTCAGGACGAAACGAAAAAGCGTCTTTCGGTCGCCGTCTACCAGCACTATAAACGAATCGAAATTGCCAAGCGCCGCGCCGACATCGAGCTGCAAAAATCGAACATCATCCTGATTGGTCCGACCGGCACGGGCAAAACTCTTTTAGCGCAAACGCTGGCGCGAATCTTAAACGTTCCTTTCTGCATCGTCGATGCGACGACTCTGACCGAAGCCGGTTACGTCGGCGAAGACGTCGAAAATATTATTTTAAAGCTTTTGCAGGCAGCGAACGGCGATGTCGAACGCGCGCAGCAGGGAATTATCTTTATCGACGAAATCGACAAAATTTGCAGGAAAGACGATAATCCTTCGATTACGCGAGACGTTTCGGGCGAAGGCGTCCAGCAGGCGCTTTTGAAAATTCTCGAAGGCACTTCCGCCAACGTTCCGCCGCAGGGCGGGCGCAAGCATCCGCACCAGGAATTCGTGACGGTCGATACCACAAACATTCTTTTCGTCTGCGGCGGCGCTTTCGTCGGGCTGGAAAAAGTCGTGGAAAAACGTCTGCGCAACAAATCGCTCGGATTTCAGGCGGAAATCAAGCCGAGCAAACAGCGTCACGCCGAATCGCTGGAGAAGCTGGAGCCGGAAGATTTGATTCGCTACGGCTTGATTCCCGAATTCGTCGGTCGTCTCGCCGTCATCGGAACGCTGCACGAATTGGACGAAAAAGCTCTGGTGCAGATTTTGACCGAGCCGAAAAACGCACTTATCAAGCAGTATCAGCGCAAGTTCGAGTTTGACAACATCCGTCTGAAATTCACCGATGACGCCATTCGCGCCATCGCGCGGCAGGCTTATGAAAGAAAGGTCGGCGCGCGCGGGCTGATGATGATTATGGAAGAAATTCTGCTCGATTCGATGTATCATCTGCCGTCGCAGAAAAAGGTCAAGGAACTCGTCATCACCAGCGATATGGTCGAGCGCAAAGCGCCGGTTTTTGAAGTCATCGGCGATGTCGCCGACACCGAAGCAGCAGCTTAATAAAGGGTAAAGGCTAAGGGCGAAAGGCGAAAGGTAAGAGAATTGTATCCTCTGCCTTTCGCCTTTATCCTTTCGCCTTTACCCTTTATTAAGCTGTGTAGCTGATAGCGGCGTAGAATTTTTTGCCTTCGTCGGCAATCAGGTTCGCTTTGTCCAGGCGGTTGATAATCCGGCGGGCGTTGACCCAATCTTCGACGGTCGCCGAAAAATAATCCGAAAGCTTCTTGCCCGTAAACGTGCCGTTTATCATTCCGTAGAACATAATTTTCACACAGTTGCCCAAATCCAGCGCCAGCGCCGGATTCGCCACCATATCGACGCCGAGAATTTTGCTGAATTTCGCGTAATTGGTTCTGCCGGTAATCTGCACGAAGCCTCTGCCCTTAAACCGCAGCCCGTCGCCCGGCTCGGTGTTGCCCAAATCCTTGCGCCCATCGTATTTTTTGAAATACGAGTCGGGACCGTATTCTTCGATGCCCTGAAACTTTTTGTCGGTTTCGTGATAAACGGTCGCGAACATATACGCCAGCCAGCGGTCGTCTTTATACGTGGCTGGTTTGCTTTCCCATTCGTTGAGAATGGCGGTCATCCCGTCAACCTGCTTTTGCGTCAGGCTTTTGCTGAATAATGTATTTCTGACGTGGTCGAAAAAAAACTTGCGATTTATTTTACTCATTGATTTTTTTCCTTAAATTTAATTTAAAACTATGGAAATTTATCATTTTCAAAAGCGAATAACCAAGTCCGCTGATAACGAAATACGTCCGCCCGGGTTTCTTCCGTGAAAATAACTCTCAGGATGCGTCCTTATTATAAATAATATTGTAAGGGTAAAGAGTCTCTTTATTTTCAATTATATCATTTCTGATAGTTTGGCTATCAGAAATGATATAGGTTATGATGCTTGACGAGTTCCGATTCTAATTCGTTCTATCGAAGGAAATTAAAAAATGGAGCCCGTCCTGATTTTTTCTGCCGGCACATCGTCTGAAACCGAAACTTTTCCGCTGAAGGGAATCGAGTCGGTCACGCTCGGGCGCGCCGAAATCAATCAAATAGTTCTTTCGGACGGCGACGTTTCGCGCAGTCATTGTTCGATTAAGGAAGTCAACGGCACTTATTATTTGACGGATTTAGACAGCCGCAACGGAACTTTTCTGAATAACGAGCCAATCAAGGAAGCCATTCTAAGGCACGGTGATTGCATTCGCATCGGCAAAACTCTCATTTTATTTCGGACAGATAAAAAAGAAGAGGAAGAAGAACTGAATGCGATGCCTTTTGATAATAATTTCCAATTTGATAATGGTGCGCTGATTACGCGTTCCGAGATTCGATTTGCGGTCGAAACCAACCTGCACAAGATGCCGCAGGATTTGAATGCGCTGGCAAAGCTCGGGCGCGCCCTGAACGAAAGCAGGGACGCGGCTCATCTGCAAAACCGCTTTCTGGAAATAATTCTCGAATTGATTCCGGCGGCGCAGCGCGGCGTGATACTGCTGTTTGAAGACAATCTGAACGAGCCGCCGAAATCCGTTTCCACGCTGCACCGCAGCCCGTTCGACACGGAGAAAATAACCGTCAGCCGCACGGTGACCGAGCGTGTTCTAAATGAAAAAATCGCGCTGCTCAGCAACGATTTAAGAGACAGCGGGCTGGAAAACGCCGAAAGCTTAATCGCCCGCAGCGTCGTCGCGCTTTTGTGCGTTCCGTTGCAGCTTAACGAGATGCAGGGTTTGATTTATCTGGATTCGTGCCAGCCGGGCGCGATGTTTACGGAAAATCATTTGCAGCAGCTGACGGCGATTTCCGTTTTGATTTCGGCGGCGCTCGAACAGCGGTTTTCCATTCAGGCGCTGGAAAAGGAAAACGCGCGCCTGCAAAGCGAGCTGGAAATCGAAACCAACCTTATCGGCGTCAGCCAGGAAATAAACAAGGTCTTTCAGTTGATTAAAAAAGTCTCGCCGACCGATTCCAACGTTCTGATAACGGGCGAATCGGGAACGGGCAAAGAGCTGGTCGCGCAGACGCTGCATCGCAACAGCCGCCGCTCGGACAAGCCTTTTGTGGCGATAAACTGCGCGGTTTTAAACGAGCACCTGCTGGAAAGCGACCTTTTCGGGCACGAGAAAGGTGCGTTTACGGGCGCAATCGCGAAGAAAAAAGGAAAACTCGAACTGGCGGACGGCGGAACGGTTTTTCTCGACGAGGTCGGCGAGATGGCGCTGCATTTGCAGGCGAAGCTGTTGCGCGTTTTGCAGGAGCGCGAGTTCGAGCGGGTCGGCGGCGTCCAGCGGATTAAAACAAACGTGCGGATAATCGCCGCGACCAACCAGAATTTGCAGGAAAACGTCAAAAAGGGAACTTTTCGCGAAGACCTTTTCTTTCGTCTGAACGTCGTGCAGATAAACGTCCCGCCGCTGCGCGAGCGCAGAACGGACATTCCGCTGCTGGCGCAGCACTTCGTTAACAAATACAGCGAGCGATGCAACCGGAAAGTATCGGGGCTGTCGAAAAAGGCGCGCGAGGTTTTGAGCAATTACGAATGGTCGGGCAACGTCCGCGAGCTGGAAAACGTATCGAGCGCGCCGTCGTTCTCGGCTCGACCGAAACCATTCTGCCCGAAGATTTGCCTGAGGAGATTGTCGAAAACACGATTTTGTCCGAATCTCCGGTCAACGATTTCCACGTCCAGCTAAAGGAAGCCAAGCGAAAAATCATTATGGAAGCCCTGCTCGAAGCCGGCGGAAATTACACCGAAGCGGCTAGCGCGCTCGGCATTCACCCGAACAATCTGCATCGCCTGGTCAAAAGCCTCGGCATCAAGGAAGAAGTCAAAAAAGCCTAGATTTTAGCGCCCGTTTATGCTGTAAACAATCCGGAAATCAGACCGCGATGAATCCGGCAGATATTATCCGGAACAATTTAGAATTCAGAATTAATAATTTAGAATTACCGGCGAATTTTCGTCTGAAAGCCGTCTTTTCTCTTGCCGCTATTTTAAAAATCCTCAATCAGCACCAAGTTGTTTCGCGTCACGCCGCGCGCGAAAACGGCTGATTTTCCGTCGCTCGAAAAATCGAAAGAGAAAATCCGGTCGGTCGAAAAATCCGTCAGCTTTTTCGGCTCGCCGCCCGCCGTCGGCTGCGAGAGAATGTTTGAAACGCCGTTTTTCGTGGCGACGTAGGCAATCGCCTGCCCGTCCGCCAGCCAGCGAATCACCGGCGGCAGATTCGGCGAAGCGTCGCCGTAAAAATCGAAAGTCTTCAAAATGCTTCCCGTCTCCGTCGAGACGACGGCTAACCTGAACGGGTCGGTATGATTTACGCCGCGCACCAGGCAAGCCAGCGTTTTGCCGTCCGGTGAAATTGTCGCCCAGTGGCTCATCTCCTGGGTCAGCCGCACCTGCCCGCCGCCTTCGAGCGGCACTTTCCAGAGCGTGGGCGGCAGACCTTCGGTTCGCGCCGAGAAAATAACGTATTTTCCGTCCGGCGTAATTTGCGGAAAAGATTCGCCGCCTTTATCGGTTAATTGCCTGAGGTCGCCGCCCGCGAAATTCATTCGCCAGATGTGTGGAACTCCGGTGCGCGAGGAAACGAAAACGATGTGACTGCCGTCTCTGGAAACAACCGGAAATTCGTCCACCGATTTATCGAAAGTTAATTGCCGCCGGTTCGTTCCGTCCGCGTTCATCACCCAGATGTCCTGATTCGCGTTTTCCATCGAGACGAAGACAATCCTTCCGTCCGCAGTCCAGACCGCGCCGCCAATGCCGTCGTAGCCGACGCCGGTGATTTGTTTGAGCTGGTTGATTTGCGGAAAGGACGCCGTCGAAATGCTCGAATTTTTGTCGTAAATCGTCGCCAGAATCTGATTCGTATCGCGGCTTAAGCTGATGTTGAAATAATCGCTGATTTCGCCCGTCAACTTTTGCGCCTTCCCGTCGGCGCGCGAAACTTTGACGATTTGATACAGGTTTGAGCCGAAATCGACCGCCGTAATTATTAACTTGTTGATGTCTTTCGTCCACAGAACTCTGCCGACGCGCGACCATCTTTTCGGGGTCAGCGGCTTTTGCTCTCCGGTTTCGACGTTGATTTCGATAAGCCCCATCGAATCGTCTTCGGGCGAAGTTTTTCCGACCGGGCAGGCAATCGACTTTCCGTCCGGCGACCACGCCAGGCTTTCCCGCACCATTCTGATAAAAAATTCCGGCTTGGTCTTTTCCGCCAGCACCCGCTCGCCCACGCCGTCGAGCGGCGAAATAATAATCCGGTCGACGCCGATGTCCGGTTTTGAGCGGATAAAGGCAAACTCCCTGCCGTCGGGCGAAAAGGAAACCGGCGAATCCACGTCTTTAGCGACTTCCTGCTGCGAGCCGCGCATATAAGGCGTGCGGTAAAGCGTCCCGCTCGAACTGCCCTCGAATTTCGTGTAATAAATCCAGTTGCCGTCCGGCGAAAAAGTCAGATTGCTGAAGCCGGAAGGGCTGGGCGGAATAATTTCGAGGGCGGCTGTTTCGGCGGTTACCCTGACGTGCAGGCTGTGCTTTCCGCCGTCGGTCAGAACGTAGGCGATAACCCGCCCGTCCGGCGAGATTGCCGCGTTGGTGGCGTTGCCGCCGGTCGAAAGGCGCGTGGTTTTTATCTCGGTCGGAGCTTCCCTGAGATAATCACTTAACAGCAAAGGCGTCGCGATGCTTCCGACAATCAGAAGACTGATTGCGGCAAACAAAATCAAAAAAACTCTGCGGGGCTTTTGCGAAATCAGCTCCGAGTAATTCTTAATCGCTACTGATTTGTTTTTGTTCGGCGGCGTGATTGGCGGCGGCTGCGACGGCGGCGACGGCGGCGATTGAAGCGAAAGAGACGGCTCTTCGTTGCCGCCGTCCCGGTCAAAAGCGAAATCGCTCCGGCTGAGGAAATAATTTTTGAGATTTTTCAGAGCCTTGACGAATTCTCTCGCCGTCTGAAAGCGGTCTTCCTTTTGTTTTTCGAGCGCCTTCGCCACGACCTTTCCGACTTCCGCCGGGACGCCGGGCGCCGCTGGCGCGGGCTGATTTAAAATAGCGGCAATCGTATCGCTGACCGAGCCGCCCGTAAAAGGCTGTCGCCCGCCCGCCAGCAGCTCGAATAAAACCACGCCCAAAGACCAGATGTCGGTGCGCTCGTCAATCTCCTGCCCGCGCAGCTGTTCGGGCGACATATAATTGACCGTGCCCATAATCAAGCCGGACTGCGTGTGGATAACGGAAGCGGTCGGCGCGTCCGGCGTGCTTTGCAGCAGTTTTTCCAGATTCGTCAGTTTTGCCAAGCCGAAATCCAGCACCTTGACGTAGCCGTCGGGCAGAATCATTATGTTTTCCGGCTTGATGTCGCGGTGCACGACGCCGGATTCGTGCGCCGCCGCCAGAGCATTCCCGATTTGCACGGCGATGTCGAGAATCTCGTCAAGCGTCAATTTATTCTTACTCAATGCGGCGCGCAGCGTTTCGCCGTTAATATATTCGGAGACGATGAAATGAAAATCTTCGTGCTGACCGAATTCGTAAACCGTCAGGATGTTCGGGTGATTCAGCGTGGAGATGGCTCTGGCTTCCTGGCGAAAACGGCGGAGCTTTTCAAAATCGTCGCTCTGGTTAAGAATCTTAACGGCGACCTTGCGCCCGAGCACCGAATCGCGGGCGAGATAAACTTCGCCCATTCCGCCCTGACCAATCAGAGATTGGATTTCGTAACGCAGCAATTTTGTTCCGGGAGATAGCTTCACTTAATAAATAAAATCTCAATCGAATCTGGAATATAAGCACGCATTTTATATCAAAACTGATAGTCTTACTATCAAAATTGATAGGTTTTTTGACTGTTTAAATCATAAGACGCCGTATTTTCAGGCTATTGTAAGTGGCACATTTATTGCTGTCAGGTAGAGCGGCGCAACGCCCTTCTTTATACAATAATTAAAAAATCTGGAGATATATTTATGCCGGCTGATGATTTTACTACGTGTAAAACCAAGGATGACCCTAACTACGATTATTTTGCGTGTCAATTTTTTGAATCATTGACAAGATACCAAACAACCGACCCGAATGGCTACTGGTTCGGCAGGTTAATCACTTACGATTTTAACCTCGATAATTTGGACGGAGAAAAGTTCAATGAAGATACTTTCCGCGAAGACCTCGAAAACGGCGACATCGTCTTTCACAACTACACGCTGTTGAAAGTCAGCTACGAGCCGCAGGCGATGGAAGATTCCGCGCCGGTCCTCGCAAGCGGAGAAGTCGAGCTTGATTTTACGATGAACGAAAGCAGAAGAACAACCGTTTCAAAGTTTACGTTTCAAATCAATCGCGGATGGCTCGCTTCGAGCGCCGCGCTTTCCTAGAAACCTTTATTTCCGCTTCCTACCCCAGCAGCAGCAGCGGCAGATGTAAAAACAGCTCAGGAGAGAAATTTTCACAGCGCTTCATACTCTTTCAAACGGCTGCGTTTTGAAAAAAGGACGCAGCCGTTTGTTCATCTGTATACACGGTCGCGCCGGAGAAAAGCCGCCGCGACTTTACGCATTATTTCTGCGGTTCGGATTGCTTTTTCGACGGGTAGCCGCGCGCAGTCCATTCAAAAAAGCTTATTCGGGCGCGCGGCATTTCTGCGGGTTTGCTTCGCAATAGCGCATAATTCCTTCGCGGAGCTGGAGCGAATAATCGAGCGAAACGATTTCCTCGCCCGGCTGCGAAGCTGTAAACGTGCGCCGCGTCGCGTCTTCATCGCGCGGGTCGATGGTTCTGAACCATTTGTTCATTTCGTCCTCGCGGCATTTCATCTCGTCATAGGGCATCGGCTGGACGCCGAGACGGCGCGGCGCTTCCGCCATCGCGTGACACGAAAAGCACGAAGAAGCCGGAGCGTCTATCATCCCGTTCAGGCGACCGCCGCAGCCCAGATGCGGCGTCACCGGGTTCTGCGCGTTTATCACCGATTCGCTTAAACGCCCGCCCGGAACGACGCCCTCGTCGTTGCCGAACATCAAGCCGACAAATTCCAGCTTCAGCCATCTTTGCAGATTTTCCGTCTCCGCCGCGTTTAAATTCGACGGGAAGGCGTAATCGAAAATCGGTCGCGCGTCTTTATTATAAGTAAACGTGCCGAAAACCCAGCCGGTCGGCGAGCGGTCGTCGCGCGCGGCGACGTCTATCTGCAAAAGCCGGAGCGTGTCGAAACACCTGTCCGTATTATGCTCGCCCGCCGCCGTCAGGCACTCGTCGGCGGTAAAACCGTTTGCCCGCGCGCGCTTCGTG
Source organism: Acidobacteriota bacterium (assembly GCA_030860665.1). Lineage (GTDB taxonomy): Bacteria > Acidobacteriota > Blastocatellia > Pyrinomonadales > Pyrinomonadaceae > JALZHR01. Next base: position 6,447 of record JALZHR010000324.1, on the reverse strand, counting down.
TCCGCCAGCCATTCGACGCTGTTTTCCAGATACGGCGCGACCGCCGCGTCGGCTTGCGTGAAAATCAGCTTCAGGCTGACGCTTCCGGCGGGAAATCCTTCCGCCGGAAAATTTTTCGCGTCCGGCGCTTCGCTCCGCGTCATTTCTTCCCAGACTTTGCCGAGATAAAACGCGCCGCGCGAATTGTAAAAGGCGATTGCCCACGATTGATATTTTCGTTCGTCGGGCGTGCATTCCTCGCGGCTGCCTAAAAGCTCGGCGCGGCAGGTTTTTCTTTCCTTCGTCAGCCCGCGAATAAACTCTCTGCCGTATTTTCCGGCGTGCATCCACGGCGCGTGAACCCATTTTCGCGCGGCATTGTTCTGCACGCGCCAGTCGATTTCCAGATTTCCTTCAAAAGCGTATCTGAGGATTTCCGTCATATATTCTTTGCTCTCGGTTCTGAAATCGAGATTTTCCCACAGCGGGCGAATCATTTCGGCGCACGATTCCGGCGAAACCAGCTCGGCGGCAAAATCCTGGCTGAGCCTGAAAATCGAGAATCGCCGCGCGTCCCTTTCGTTTAATTTTTCCCACCAGGAGGGCGGTTTATACTGGTCAGCCAAATCGGGGAAATTGTAATTCGCGGTTTTCATGTCAATTTCGCAGCGGCAATGGTCTTCTTCTTTTTCCGCTTTATTAAACGAGGGCTTGGCTTTCGGCAAAAACAGCAATGCCAGGCAGCCAGCCAGAAAAATCGTCGCAACGAACGTTTTTTTTAACGCTTTTCGGCGATTGATAAAGCGATTCAATGAGGATTTTTCGACGGGCGAAAGCTCGTCTGCCAGTTCGTCGTGGCGGCGGCTGAGCGCGCCGTAAGTTTCTTCCTCTGGAAATAATTGATTGGGAATCGCACTTTTAGCGTCAGGCTGAGCGTCAAATTTTCTGGCGCGCATATTAATCTCCAAATCGCTATGTTTCGCGCATAAATCGTGAGGTGAATCGATGCCGTATTAAAACTGAAAGAATAGTTGCATTTATCGTGTCGTTTGTAAAACCGCCCGAACTCGTTGGAATTTGCTTGCGGGCGGCTTATAATTATGTAAATATCTAAAAATAGAATCTCAAAGGTAATAGCTCTTTATCTAAAAAAGCAAAATAAATTTTCCGCAGAAAGAGTTCCAAAAAGATGCAAGAATTTACAGACCAAATGCCGACGGATATTTCACGTTTTCCGATGGTTCCCATCCGTGATGTAGTTATCTTTCCGTTTACCAAAGTCGCGTTTAAAATCGGGCGACCCAGCTCGGTGCGCGCGCTGGAACAGGCGATGCAGGGCGACCGCAATATTTTCCTCGCCACGCAGCACGACGCGACGGTCGACGAGCCGAGCGCCGAGCAGATTTACAGTGTCGGCACGCTCGGCAGAATCCTACAGGCGCAGAAGCAGGAAAACGGGCAAATCAAAGTCGTCGTCGAAGGACGCGAGCGCGCCACGACGATTCGCATCGAGCAGAACGGCGACGGAATGTTTTTCGCCCTTGTCCGCCGCGTGCCATCGGTCGACGAATCCGGCTTTCGCACGGACGGTCTGCTGCAAAAAATTCACGGGCTGGTCGAGCAGCTTCTGCGCGTTTCGCCCGACGCTTACACCGACGCCCTGCACGCCAGCCTGCGCGGAATTTCCGCCGCGCAGATTGCCGACGCGATGAGCTCGCACCTGCGTATCCCGGTCGAGGAAAAACAGCAATTGCTGGAAATTTTCTCCGTTCAGGAACGTCTGCAGAAATTAATCGAGATTCTCGAAATGGAAATCGAGAAAAAACAGCTCGACCGCTCAGTCCACAGCCGCGTCAAGCGCCAGATGGACAAAACGCAGCGCGAATATTATCTGAACGAGCAAATCAAGGCGATTCATAAAGAGCTCGGGCGCAAGGACGAAAAAGCCGAGTTTGACGAATTAAAGAAAAGAATCGAAGACGCCGGAATGAGCGAGGAAGCGCGCGAGAAAGCTATGCAGGAAATGGCGCGGCTCGAAGCGATGCCGCCGATGAGCGCCGAAAGCACCGTTTCCAGAACTTATATCGACTGGCTGATAAACGTCCCGTGGCAGCAGCGTTCCGAAGAAATCAACGATTTGAACGAAGCCGAAAGAGTTTTGAACGAAGACCACTACGGCTTGGAAAAAATCAAGGACAGAATCCTTGAATATCTTGCCGTCCGCCAGCTCGTGAAAAATCCGAAAGGCACGATTTTGTGTTTCGTCGGCGCGCCCGGCGTCGGCAAAACATCTCTCGGAAAATCAATCGCCAACGCGACGGGCAGAAAATTCGTCCGTTTATCTCTGGGCGGCGTTCACGACGAAGCCGAGATTCGCGGTCATCGCCGCACCTACATCGGCTCGATGCCCGGTCAGATTATCCAGCTTCTGAAACGCGCCGGGACGGTCAACCCGGTCATTCTGCTGGACGAAGTCGATAAGCTCGGGCGCGATTTTCGCGGCGACCCGTCGGCGGCGCTTCTGGAAGTGCTCGACCCGGAACAGAACAACACTTTCCGCGACCATTATCTGGATGTCGATTACGATTTGTCGCAGGTCTTTTTCATCGCGACGGCGAACGTTCTGCACACGATTCCGCCGCCGCTGCAAGACCGCCTGGAAATCCTGCGTCTGTCCGGCTACACCGAGCGCGAAAAAGTCGAAATCGCCAAACGCCACCTGATTCCGAAACAGGCTGAGACGAACGGCTTGGATGCGGAAAAAGTGAAATTTACGGACGACGGCATTCTGGAAGTCATCCGTCATTACACGCGCGAGGCTGGCGTTCGCAATCTCGAAAGGGAAATCAGCTCGTGCCTGCGCAAAGTCGCGAAAAATTTCGTCGTTCACGAAAACAAGGACGCTTTCCGCGTGATAATCGACGCCGAAAAGGTGCGCGAGCTGCTGGGCACGATTCGTTTTCGCAAACAGGACGTCGCGCGCGTCAGCGAAGTCGGTCTGGTCAACGGCTTGGCGTGGACTGAGGTCGGCGGCGACGTGCTGCAGGTCGAAGCCACTCTCGTCAAAGGCAAAGGCGAAGTCACTTTAACGGGACAGCTCGGCGACGTGATGAAGGAATCGGCGCGCGCCGCGCTGACCTGCGTCCGCACGCGCGCCGAAAAGCTCGGCATCAATCACGACGATTTCCGCGAAAAGGATTTACACATCCACGTCCCCGAAGGCGCGATTCCGAAAGACGGACCTTCAGCCGGTATCACGCTGGCGACCGCGATGGTTTCAGCCCTAACCGGCAAAGCCGCGCGCCACGACGTGGCGATGACGGGCGAAATCACATTGCGCGGCAAAGTCCTGCCCATCGGCGGTGTGAAAGAGAAGCTGCTGGCGGCGCACCGTTTCGGCTTGAAGACGATAATTATGTCGAAGGACAACGAAAAGGATTTAGCCGACGTGCCGGAGGAAGTCCGCGAGGATTTGCGGATTCACCTCGTCGAAAGCGTTGACGAAGTGCTGGAGCTCGCGCTGCTCAAAGAAAAATCCGAAGAAATCCTCGAAGTCGAGCCGCCGCCCGCGGTCTGGAACGCCGATTCGACGACGCAGGAAATCACTCTGAATATCGAATAAAAGCGCAGCGAAAATATATATAATAATCAATCGGTTAAAGCGGAGATTATAACTCGTTAAATCTCCGCTTTAACCGATTTTCTTTAAAATCATTTTGGCGTCCGACCTTCTTCGACTATCAAAATTGATAGTCGAAGAAGGAAGCTAATTAAAAAGCATCTTCTTTTACTTTATTTTCCGGCTTTCGAGAATGTCTCCCAGACCCAGACGTTTTCCTTCGTCACGTCGCCGACACCGAAATAGGCGTGACCGGCGCATTTTCCGCCGTCCCACAAATCGATGTGGTAAAAGCCGAAGGCGATAATTCCGATTACGCCGGCGACATCGGATTCCGTTGCCGTGCCGGGAAATTTTCTGGCTCGACCGTATCGCACGTTCAAATAAGCTCTTATATCGTAAGTGCTGTAAATATATCGCATTTTATCGCCGCCCATATCATATCTGACTTTGCCGCCGGTTTGCGGCACGTCTATATTGCGGGCAAACGGAATCGGGTCACCGCCGTAATTCAAGGCACGACTAACGCGGATGGCGCAGGTATCTTTGTAAGCCGGATAATTTAGATTGCGAAGATTTTTGGCGACATCGCCGCCTACTACGACAGCGACTTCCTCGACAGAGCCGGTCGGATAAGCCGCAAAAAGTGATTCGATTGATGGAATTTTAGCCATTAATTTTCTCCTGAAAAAAAATATGTATTTTGAAGCCGGAGCACGATAAAGTTCGGGTTTGCGTGAAAAAAAATCACGACGTATCTTTGTTTGACGCGGCTCTAAAATGATTTTGCGGGTCTTAACCGGTTTGTGCCGGTCGGATGAGATGCGTTTATGCTGTGCGAAAACGAGTTAATTCGTCAACAAATTTTTTGACGTCGCTGTTGACTTGAGCCGGATTTCGTTCTACTTTCGGAAAACGAATTTGAAAAGGAGAATTTATGAACGACAAAGTCGAATCGGCGGATTTGATTCTGAAATTGTATGATTTGCGGCGCGAAGAGAAGATGCGCGAGGCGCGGAACTGGATAATTTCGTTTTTTCCGGAAAGCGCCGCCGTTATTATGCAGACGATGATAAACCCGGAGACGAGCGCGAGCTACCGGATGGTGACGAGTTATTGGGATATGGCGGCGAGCTTCGTCAATCACGGCGCGATTGACGAGGCGATGTTTCTCGAAACCAGCGGCGAATGCGTGATGGTTTTCTCGAAAATCGAGCCGTTCGTCGAGGAAGTGCGGCAGATTATGGGAAGCCCGAATTATCTGAAAAATCTGGAAACGCTGGTTATGAAATTGCCCGACGCGAAACAACTGCTCGCCTCGCGCCGCGAGATGATGAAGCGTATGGTGGAAATGCGCGCGGAAATGGCGAAATAGGTGATAGGTGATAAGTGATAGGTGATAGGGAAAACATCTTTTTGTTCTTCCTTATCACCTATCACTTTTTACCTTTTGTCTTACTCGGTTTCGCTTTCTTCAATTGTTTCTCGCCGGTCAGCGTGACGCGGCGGTTGCTGTCTTTGAGAAAGGCTTCTTTAAAGGCGACTTTACCGTCTTTCAGCAGGCGGCGACCGCCGACGATTACTTCGCGCAGCTCGAACGTGTCTTTTTCCAGCACCAGGCAATCGGCGGATTTTCCCGCTTCGATTTTGCCTTTTAAATCCAGTTTTAAAATTTTCGCGGTGTTTGCCGTGACGAGCGAAAGAACTTCTTCGACCGGGAAATTATGTTCGACGATGCACGAGCGGATTTGCTCGAAAAACGTCGAAGGACTGGTAATCGAGGAATCCGACGAAACGGTCAGCTTCTTCAAATCGCCGCCGTTTTCCTTGTAGAAAGTCAGCCATTGCACCAAATCTTCGTTGACCGTGTCGATGTCTACAAAAGAGCCGCGCCCGGCAAGCTCGATGGCTTCGAGCATCAATTCCGGCGAGCGTGTAATGTGCGTCGGATAAAGCCAATCGGGTTTGACGTCGTCCTTATCGATTAAATCGCGCAAAAGATGCAGGCGCTTTCCCGTATCGCCGACGTGAAAATGCGTGACGCCCGCTTTTTTGCTGAGCATTCCGCCGACATAAGTATCGTGCACCAGGTGCGCCAGCTCGTGAAAATCCGGCTCGGTCGAGCGCAGGTCGGAAATGGCGATTTCGCCCGAGCCGATGACCTCGTCGATAAACATTATGTCGTCGCGCGCGTTTTTGCTGATGGTCGTCGGCGGAACGTTGTAGCCGCCCGTCCAGATAAAAGCGTTCAAGCCTTCTTCTTTGAGGGCTTTGGCTTTCGCCAGCAGTCCAGCCATCGTCTTCATCGTCGTATCAACGCCGAGACAGCCGACGACCGTCGTGATTCCGGCGGCGATGATTTCGGTGGCGGACAATTCGGGCGTCTGCGTCGAGAAGCCTTCTTCGCCGCTGCCGCCGAGCAGGTGCGAGTGCGGGTCGATAAAGCCGGGCGTGATCAGAGAGCCGCGCGCGTCGACGATTTCGTAATCGACGCCGAGCGATTCGACGGCGCGTCGATTAATTTCGCCCACTTTCAGAATCTGATTTTCGACCAGCAGCAGCGAGCCTTTGCCCATCGGCTCGGGCGCGTAGATTTCTCCGTTTTCGATAAGTGTCAGCATTTATAAAAATCACCTGTTTTTCAAACGCGCCAGGTGACGGCTCGCCGCGCCCGACAAAATATAAACCAGCAGTGAAGCGACGATTATCGTCGCGACGTTGATGGGAAACGAAATCGCGCGCTGGTTGATTTCGTGTTCGCCCGTCGTCGGCGGAAAGCCGAACACGAAACTGATGCCGAACCAGACGGGGATGATGGCGATTTGCGCCGTCGCCGCCAGCCCTATCAT
>JALZHR010000316.1 GCA_030860665.1 Acidobacteriota bacterium | reverse complement strand
AGATTAAGCGGCGAACAAGGCGCTTGTAGCACTGTGACACAAATCTTTTATCACCATAGCGCTTTGAACTTTTTGACACAAACCGGGTGCAAGCTCTATTCTTATTTTTATACAAAACCCGGCGCAGCTTTAAACTCTTGCTTAACTTTTGCACAGATGTGGAAAAGTTTTAATTTAATTATTTATACGTATTATCTAGGTAAATACGAGGTTTGCATTATTTGCGGATTTTCGTTCACCTTTTGTTCATCTTTAAGCAGCCAGCTTAACATCTACTTGAAGGATTTTTGATAAAACGCTGAAAACAAAGCATTTATTCTTTCAATAAATTTCTTTACAAAGAGTTTTTTATTATGCTAATTTTGATTCACCTACAAGGTAATGCTAGTGAGAATTCCAAAGTTCAAGCAGGTTCAATAAGCAGTCCATATATTAGCAGTAAAAAGCAGTAAACCAAAAGGGAAGCAGCAGAAATACTTTCGCAAGTAAAATTATGACCATTCGCTTCGGGACGTCGGGTTGGAGAGCTATTATAGCCGATGAATTTACCTTTGCGAATGTCAGGAAAGTGACGGAAGCAATCTGCCAGTATTTGAAAGAAAGTCTCGGCGACGCGCAAGGTCAGCAGCAGCAGCAGACATTAATTGTCGGGCACGATTCGCGCTTTATGGGTGAAACATTCACCGGCGTCGCCGCCGAGATTGCCAGACAGAAAGGTTTTCGCGTTTTGCTCTGTGAGAATCCGACCCCGACGCCGACCATCTCCCATGCGATTCGGAAAGAAAAAGCCGTAGGCGGTATAAATTTTACCGCTTCGCACAATCCGCCGGAATATCAGGGTATCAAGTTTTCGACCGCTGACGGCGCGCCGGCTCTGCCGGAGATTACCAAACGAATTGAAGAAATTTTTCAGAACACGCCCGAGGCGAGCGACGCCGAAGGCGGAACGATTGAAAGATACGACGCGCGTCCGGCTTATCTGGACGATTTGAAAACCAAAGTTCGTTTTGACTTGATAGCGGCAGGCAAAGGCAAATTCGCCTACGATGCGCTCTGGGGAACGGGTCGCGGCTATCTGGATAAAATCCTGCGCGACAGCGGTTTAGAGGTCGAAACAATTCACGACTGGCGCGATGTGACCTTCGGCGGTCGGTCGCCTGAGCCGGGCGCGAGCCACCTGGACGAGCTTCGGGCGGCGGTTTTGAAAAACGGTTGTTTGCTCGGAGTCGCCACGGACGGCGACGCGGACAGATTCGGCGTGCTGGACAGCGACGGCACATTTATCGAGCCGAACCAGCTCATTGCAATTTTATTCGATTACCTGGCGGAAACGCGCGACTGGAATCTGGGCATCGCCCGCAGCGTGGCAACGTCGCACCTGGTCGACAGAGTCGCCGCCGCCAGAAATCTTCCGCTCTATGAAACGCCGGTCGGCTTTAAGTATATCGGCGAATTGATAAACAAAGACCAGATAATTCTCGGCGGTGAAGAATCCGCCGGTCTTTCAATCCGCGGGCATTACCCGGAAAAGGACGGAATTTTAGCCTGTCTTTTGGCGGTCGAAGCGGTAACTGTAAGACAAAAGAGCTTAACCGCTCAGTTAAACGAATTATTTGAAAAGGTCGGACGGCTTGAATCAGGCAGAATCGGCGTAAAACTAACGCCCGAAATCGCCGCCAAGCTGAAAGAAAAACTGGCGCAGGAGCCGACGGAAATCGGCGGTCGCCAAATTGAAAAGATAAATCGGATGGACGGCGTGAAATTCATTTTCGCCGACGGAAGCTGGATGCTGATGCGTCCTTCAGGAACCGAACCGCTCGTCCGCATTTACGCAGAAGCAAATACACAGGGTAATTTGGAGGTGCTGCTTGAACAAGGTCGCAACTACTTATTGGGATGATTCAAACACGGTGTTCATACCTACAACTAAAAATACACGCTCGCGGGTTCGCCCGTCGGCAGCCGGCGGCGCGAAGCGAGAGAAAGCAAACTCATGGCTGGGTTTTGCCGTTGTCGTAGCACTGAGTTCGATGATTTGTTTAACCGTTAACTTACGCGCCTACAGCGAATTGAGCGCGGAAAGAGACCAGCATCAGTTTCTTAATGCAGAGGTCGATCAGTTGACAATCGAAAATTCGACACTGCAAGAAGAGATAAAACAGATTAAGACCGATTCGTTGATGATCGAGCGCGAAGCGCGCCGTCTCGGGATGAGTCGCCCTAACGAAAAAGTTCTCGTGCCAGCGAATTAAACTTGCGGAGTGTTTATTTCGTCAGCACACTTCCTGCCAGTAAAAACCGCCTTTTGCCTATCTGCTCCGCGCTGCCAACAGTCTGTCCCTTCCGCCAATTTTGCGGCTCGTGTTTCCCGAACCCGAGCCGCACCACCTTCCTTAAATGATTTTCGATTTTAGATTTTAGATTTACGATTGGATAAGGAATTAAAATTTTTCTTCGAGTCTTCGCGCCCTTTGCGTCTTTGCGTTAAAATTCCCTATCCTTTTGCTATGCAGTCTTACCGCATTTTTTATTCGCCGCATTATTACGCCGACATCGGCGAAGGTCACGTTTTCCCGATTAAAAAATTTGAATTAGTCAGAGACAAACTGCTGGCGGAAGGAACTTTGCGCGAGGAAGAAATCAGCGAGCCGCAGCCCGCCGCCGTCGAAGACGTTCTGCTCGTGCACACCGAGGATTACGTGACGCGGCTGGTTAAGGGCGAGCTGACGGCGAAGGAAATCCGCAGGCTCGGCTTGCCGTGGTCGAAATCGCTGGTGCGCCGTTCGTTTCTGGCGACTTCCGGCACAATCAACGCCGCGCGTCACGCTCTCGCGACAAACGGCGCTGCGTCGAATCTGGCGGGCGGCACGCATCACGCTTTTCCCGACCGGGGCGAAGGTTTCTGCGTTTTAAATGACGTCGCGGTCGCCGTCAGAGTTTTGCAGAAGGAAAAACTGGCTGAAAAGTTTCTAATCGTCGACTGCGACGTGCATCAGGGCAACGGCACGGCTTTTATCTTTCAGAACGATGCGGAAGTTTTCACTTTTTCGATGCACGGCGCGAAAAATTACCCGCTTCACAAAGAGCAGTCGACGCTCGACCTCGAACTTCCGGACGGAACGGGCGACGCTGAATTTCTCGCAATCCTGCACGAAGCGCTGCCGCGCATTTTTCTGCATAATCCCGACCTGGTTTTCTATCTCGGCGGAGCAGACCCGTTTGAAAAAGACAAGCTCGGGCGACTGAAACTGACCAAAGAAGGCTTGCGGCGGCGCGACGAGATGGTTCTCGAATTCGCCCGCGAGCGCGAAGTCCCGATTGTAACGACGATGAGCGGCGGCTACGCTCTAGATATAAACGACACGGTCGAAATTCACTCAAACACGATTCGCGCCGTGAAAAAAGTGTTTTTCGCCGGAGCGGCAACGGCGGCTGCGGCGGCGGAAGATAAAGTTTTGACGAAAAACGTAAATTATTAATCCAAAGCGCCGCTTTAACGTTATAATGCCTCTGAAGCAACATCGCTCACTGCCGCAGGGAAAGAAAACTATGAAACCGTCGAGAATCTTTTTCGCTTTGCTGATTTTATTCTTTTCGTTTCAGGTCTGCCGCGCGCAGGAGAAATCGAAAATCGAATTGTTCGATTACTTCGGCGATATTTTGTGCGAGGAGATTCTGGCGAGACTCGATAACTTTTTTGCGGCAGTCGGGAACGAGGAGCCGGGCACAATCGGTTACGTTGTCTTTTACGGCGGCGCAAATCATATCCAAAATCACGGTTATCGCCGCGCAATCGCAAATTATCGGAGATTCCGCCGGTTTGACGAAAATCGCTTTAAACTGATTACGGCGAATCCGCTGCCGGAATTTAAAATCGAGTTATGGCTGGGCAGAAACGGCGCAAAGCCAGCCGTCGCGGAAATAGCGCCGGATTTGATTTTAAACCGGATTACCGAGCGTTACCTGTTCGCCGAAGATTCCGTCGAAGTCGTCAAAATCGACGGCAGGCGAACCAGTCTTATTTTTGGCTGCGACTGCTGCATCAATACGGCTGACTTGGGTTTATTATCGAAATATCTGGAAGCGAATCCCGGAATGCGCGCCGACGTCCGCGTTTACAGCAAAACGAGAAACTACGCCAATCAATTTATCACGCTCTTTTTAAAGGAAGCGAAAGAAGAATACAAAATTCCGCTCCATCGCTTAAAAATCGGCTACGCCGGAGTTGATAAAGGAATCGCCCAACTGCCCGGAAAGCTTTCAACCGTAAAAATCTGGCTCGTCCCGCTGCAGAAAGGAAGAAAAAGATGAAATCGCTAAAAATCATCCGGTTGCTCGCTGCGTTGACGGTTTTCTTCGCTTCTTTTCAAATCGCCTTTGCACAGCAGCAGCAGCAGCAGGAGAAAGTAAAACTCGAAGTTTTCGATGCGTTCGGTGAGCTGAATTGCGACAGTCTTTTAGGCAGAATCGACAGTTTTTTCTACGCCATAAAAAATAATCCGGGCGCGACCGGATACGTTATCATTCAGGGAAACGACAAAACCCATTTTCTCAGACACGAGTGGTGGATATACAGTAACGTCGAATCTCGCAGGTTCGACGATTCGCGGCTGGTCGTCGTCAGAATCGGGGGCGAAGGAGAATTGCCTTTCACGCAGTTCTGGCTCGTACCGCCGGGCGCGGAAAAACCGGCGTATGTCGAAATACAGCCGGATTTCAAAATTCCCGAAAACGGAAAACCCTTTATTTTTAATTCCACCGCCTGGGCAGACGGACCTTGCCCGGACGGTCTGCAATTGAAGCTTTATTCGGATTATTTGAAAGCCAACCCGGATATTCGCGGTCACGTCGTTATTTTCAAGGCTTCGGACGCGGAATTTCGGAAGGAAAAAACCGGCATCTTAACAAAACTTGCCGGCAGATATAAAATTGCGCCGAATCAGCTTAGATTTTTTTTCGTAAAGGAAACCGATTATTCTTACACCGAGCTTTGGCTCGTCCCGCCGCGCCGCGGCGGGCGGCGGCAATAACTAATAAATGCGCTATCCCGAATATTTTATAGAAGAGCTGCGCCAGCGCGCCGACCTCGTGCGGATTATCGAGCCTTACGCGCCGCTCAAGAAAAAAGGCGCGAACTGGATGGGCTGCTGCCCTTTCCATCAGGAAAAAACGCCCTCGTTTTCCGTCAATCCGGCGAAAGGTTTTTACAAATGCTTCGGCTGCGGAAAAGGCGGCAACGCCTTCAGTTTTTTAATGGAACTGGAAGGCTTGTCGTTCCCCGAAGCGATAAAAAAAGTCGCCGAAGTTTCGGGCATCCCGCTGCCCGCGCCGGTCGACGATAAAAAATTCGAGCACGTCAGAAAGAAAAAAGAAGCCGAGAAAAAAATCGCCGACGCCGTTATCGAATTGAATCAATTCGCGCTCGAATTCTGGGAGCATCATCTGGACGAAAACATCGGTCGGCAGGCGCGCGATTATCTGGAAAAACGCGGCATCTCGGACGAAACGCGCAAAACTTTCCGCATCGGCTTCGCGCCCGACAGTTGGGATGCGCTGATGTCGCATCTGAAATCGAAAGGCGCGGACGAAAAACTCGTCGAGCAGAGCGGCTTGGTCAGCATAAACGAAGAAAAGAAACGTGTTTACGACCGTTTTCGCGGGCGCGTGATGTTTCCGGTTCTGGATGTCGCGGGAAAGCCCGTCGCTTTCGGCGCGCGAATTCTCGACAAAGGCGAGCCGAAATATCTGAATTCGCCCGAAACTCCGGCTTACATCAAGGGCGAGCATCTTTACGGCTTGTTTCAGGACAAGGAAGACATCCGCGCGAAAAAATTCGCGATTCTGACGGAAGGATATCTGGATTTAATCGCTTTGTATCAGGCGGGCGTGCATAACGCGGTCGCAAGTTTAGGAACTGCTTTTACGCCGCAGCAGGCGAAACTTCTGGGCAGGTTTGCGCGTAAAATAGTTGTGAACTATGATGGAGATAGTGCTGGCGTGAAAGCGGCGAGACGTGCTATCGAAACTCTTTTGGCGGAAGACTTCGAGATTAAAGTTTTAGTTTTACCGAACGGGCAGGACCCTGACGATTTTATCCGCGCAAACGGTTTTCAAGCGTACAAGAATCAACATAAGGAAAACGCTTTCCCCTATCTTCAATTCGTTCTGGAAAATGCGACGCGGGAGCGCAACATCGCATTGCCGAAGCAAAAGGCTGATGCAATCGAGGATGTGCTGCCCGTGATTTCGGCTGTTCGCAACCCGATTCAAAAACGCGAATCGTTCGACCAGGCAATGAATTTTTTGCGGGTCGACGACGCGGTTTTGAAACGCGATTTGTGGAAAACGGTCAAGCTCGCGGCAGCGGCGGGCGACGTCAATGCGGCGGACATTCGCCGCACCGTCTCGCGCCATTCGCGGGCGCGCCTGACCGTCGCCGAACAGCGTCTTCTGGAATTTATTATTCACGATGCGGAGCTGCGGGAAATTATTTTGCCGCAGCTTGAAGAGACGGACTTTGAAGCGCTGGCGACCGCTTCCGTATTTCGCGCTCTTTTGACAATACAACAGGACGGCAAGGAATTTACAGCGGAAAATTTAACGAATTTAGTTTCCGAAGACGCACAAGCGGAAGACATTCTGCCGATTCTTTTAATGTCGGAACCGCCGCGCGAGCCTGACGAGGCGATTGACGAGATTTTAGCCAAAGCCGAAAAATGCGTGTTTGCCCTGCGAGGAATGGCAATCGCAAATCGGATTTCAGAGGTAAGCCAGGAACTCGTCAACGCCGAACAGACAGGCGATGTCGAACTGCTCAACCGTTTGGTTACGGAGCAGCTCGAACTGGCGCGGCTCAAACGCGAGCTGGAAAGAGCCGGTATGCTCGGCGCAGACGGAAATTAGCCGCGAAAGGAAAACGCGGAATGATGAATTTATAATTAATCGTTCATCATTCATCGGTTATTTTCCCTGCGGTGAAGCCTGAATTAACGAACAACGTATTCCGTTGATTGTTAATCCAAGCTCTTATTACAATTTTTTATTATAACAAGATGAACGAATACGACGAAAAAGACGATTTAATGGACAGGCTGCTGGAACTCGGCAGAGATAAGAAAAACTTTTTGAGCTACGATGATTTGAATCGTGAGATGCCCGACTCGATGGTTTCGCCCGAAGACATCGAGGACGTTTTGCAAAAGCTCGAAGGGACGGGAATCTCTATCTCCGATTCGGATTCCGCGCTGCTCGAACAAGCCGCTTCGCTGGCGATTGACGACGTCGACGGCTTGGACGAGGAAGACCTCGATTTAGACCTTTCGGCGGGAACGCTGGATAAGACGAACGACCCGGTTCGCCTTTACCTGCGCGAAATGGGCGTCGTGCCGCTTTTGACGCGCGAGGGCGAGGTCACTATCGCCAAACGCATCGAGCGCGGGCAAATCAAAACGCAGAAAGCGATTTCGCGCTCGCCGATTGCCGTCGAAGAACTGGTGCGGCTCGGCACCGAGCTTCAGCGCGGCAGGCTGAGCATTCGCGAAATCGTCACGTTTTCCGAGCAGGCGGAGCTGACCGGCGAGGAAGACAAGGCTGACGAATATTTGCGCTGGACGATTGAAGGCATCGAAAACGTCCGCGTCAATTACGAGGAAGCCTTAAAGGTTCTGGCGCAGTTTCGCGAAGAACAGAAAAAGGCGAAAGGCAAATCGACGAAAAAATTGATTCACCTGCGCCGCCACGTCGCGCGCCTGCGTCTGGAAATCGCGCAGGAAGTCAAAAATCTGAATATGACCGAGCGCGCGAAACAGCGTTTGATTAAAGCGATTCAGAAAGTCGACGGCGACATCCGCAAATCCGAGCGCGAAATCGCCAAATCCGAAGACAAGCTGGAAGGCAAAGTTTCGCCCGCCGACAAAAAGCAGTTGACGCAGAAAATCGCCGACGCGCGCGCCAAATTGCAGGAAATCGAGAACAAATATCACATCTCGCCCGTCGAGGTGAAGCGTTCTTTGCAGGCAATTTTAGTCGGCGAATCGCAGACGAATCAGGCGAAGCGCGAGCTGGTCGAAGCCAACCTGCGACTGGTCGTTTCGATTGCGAAAAAATACACGAATCGGGGCTTGCAGTTTCTGGATTTGATTCAGGAAGGCAACATCGGCTTGATGAAAGCGGTCGATAAATTCGAGTGGCGGCGCGGCTACAAGTTTTCGACTTACGCGACGTGGTGGATTCGCCAGGCGATTACGCGCGCGATTGCCGACCAGGCGCGCACGATTCGCATTCCGGTTCATATGATCGAGACGATTAATAAATTAATCAGAACCTCGCGCGCGCTGGTGCAGGAACTCGGGCGCGAGCCTTCGTCCGAAGAAATCGCCAAGAAAATGGACATTCCGGTTTCCAAGGTGCGTAAAGTTCTGAAAATCGCTCAGGAGCCGATTTCGCTCGAAACGCCCATCGGCGAGGAAGAAGATTCGCATCTCGGCGATTTTATCGAAGACCGCTCGATTTTAAATCCGGCTGAAAGCGTAACGGTTATGAATCTTCGCGAAATCACCGACGAAGTTTTGGCGACTTTGACGCCGCGCGAGGAGAAAGTCATCAAAATGCGTTTCGGTCTGGGAAATACCGGCTCGGAACACACTCTGGAAGAAGTCGGACAGCATTTCGCCGTGACTCGCGAGCGCATTCGTCAAATCGAAGCCAAAGCGCTCAGAAAGCTGCGTCATCCGTCGCGTTCGAGAAAATTGAAGGCGTTTTTGGAAGGCAAACAGTAATTTCAAAATTAATTTATGTGAAAAGAGCGGCAGGAAAATTCTTGCCGCTCTTTTTATTTTGAATGGCGAAAAGTGCGGCTGCGCTTACGGCGTGATGTCTAAATACCGAACGGCGGCAAAACTGTAAGCCGATTGCTGTGCGATCTGCGCGCCGCCGATGACTATGATTTTCCCGTCGGGCTGCGCCAGAATACTGAAGCAAACGTCATCGCCGCCGAAAAAATCGCGCTGGTCGCTGCCGATCAGCCGACCTTCGGAACTGAAAAGGGCGACCGCGAGGTCGTCGTAGCCGTTCGTGACCAGCGCGCCGCAGCCGGCGACCTTGCCGTCCGGTCTCTGACTGAGACGCCTGACCAAAAATTCGCGGCTGGCAAACATTGCGCGGTCGAAAACCGTCTCCAAACGCCCGTTGCTTGAATAACGTTTAGGAGAACGTTGTGTGCTGACCAGAATGCGCCCGTCTGACTGGAGCGAAACACCGTAAAAATTGTCGGGCGCTCCCAACCCGGAAAATTCCTTTCCGGACTTTCTGCCGAACTTTCTGTCCGGCTTCATCTGCGGCGTATAGCGCAGCAAAAACGATTGATCCGTGTCGCAGCCCATCCCTTTGGTCGGGACGCAGCCCGGATAATGAAAAACGTAATAACCGCCGACGATAATTTTCCCGTCCGGCTGCACCGCCGCGCCGCTGAAAAAGGTCTGCCTGGGAAGAAAGATCGTGAATTTTCCGCCGGTTCCGAAGTCCGGGTCTAAAGTTCCGTCCGTTTTGTAGCGAGCCATCGCGATTTGCGACGAAGGGCTGCCGACGTAGCTGCCGACGGCAATGATTTTTCCGTCGGGTTGGAGCAGTAATTGTTCGACCGACTCGTTCTGGCTTCCTTCAAAATCGGTGACGACTTTGCCGCCGCTGAAAGTCGTGTCGAGGCTCCCGTCCGCGTTGTAGCGCGCCAGCGCGAAGGCGAACGCGGTGGATTGGACGGTTCTTCTCGCCCCGCCGACCACGATTTTCCCGTCCGGCTGAATAACTACGGCGTTTGCTACATCTTCCTCATTATTAAAATCGGTGATCGCCCAGCCGCCATTGCCGAAAGTGTTATCGACTGTACCGTTCGCGTTCAGACGGGCGACGGCAAAATTTCTGAAACCGTTGCTCTGCCCGAGCAGACCAGACCAACCTGCGATGACGATTTTCCCGTCCGCCTGGATGGCGCCCGCTCTGCCGAGATCAGTCGAAGAGGCGGAGAAGCGGAAATTGACCTTACCGCCGCTGCCGAAATCAGGGTCAAGGATACCGGCTGCTAAAATCGAATTCGCCAAAAGGAGAAACAGCACAATCGCCAGCCGCATTTTCCGAAGCGGCGGTGATAAAAACACCGAGAAAGTGCCAATACGGCTTTTTAGGCTGCGGTCAGGCATCATCGTTACTTCTCCTTAAATTTTTAATCGAATTAAGGTGTGGCGACAGTAATTATAGGCTTTAAAACTCGAACATTCAATATTTTTTCGACTTGAGCGCGTGTTACGGCAAGAGGAAAAATCTTGTCACCCCCTTTTCTTTTTTCTACACTTGAAGAATGTCGATAGCTGAACAAATTTTCTGGCTCGTAATTTTATCGATGGTCGTCGCCTGTATCGCGTGGACTGTCACGCAGGAAGAAATTTTCCGCGAGTGGCGCGAGATGTGCTCGGACAAAAGCAAAACCTGCGGCAATATCCTGCAACGCAAATTTTTCTACGTTTTCACCTGCGAATACTGCTTCAGCCATTGGGTGACGATTCTGATTTTGATTTTTACCGGGTTCAGATTGCTGATTGACGACTGGCGCGGCTACATTCTGGCGTTTTTTCTGCTGCCGTGGCTGGCGAATCAATGGATGAGCGTTTACCGGCGGCTGCGCGTCGGCATCAAGCACGAAAGCCTGCGCGCCGAAGAAGTCAAGGAAAGACTGGGAGATAGCTGAATCCGCCCGTTCGTCCGTTCGCTTGCTTACTTGCTTGCTTGCCTGCCTGCTCGATTGCTTCCCCGCGCCGCTTCCGATAAGCTGCCCTGAAATGAGAAATCGGCGGCGCTGAAATTATACCTGCCCGCACCCGGTCGGCGAATAAACTTTAGAACAAAAAATCAGGGAAATCACTAAATATCCAGCTATTTATTCTTCGGAAAAGAGCATCTAATTTCCTGACGGAAAAGGAATCTCCTTAAACGAATACGCGTCCGGAACGGAATTGCCTGAAACGTAAGGTAATATACTTGCTAAAATAAAGCTGTAATATTTTTTAACAAAATCTTTATATTTTGATAGTCTTTTAGATTGGCATAATGAGTAAACGAATTATCGAAAGCTACAAAAAGAAACTCGCGCGCGAGGAAGGCTGGCTGCTGAAACGCGGCGCGCCGCTGCGCGTCGCCCTCTGCTATCCGAACACGCACGCCATCGGGATGGCAAATCTCGGAATGCACACGATGTATGAGCTTCTGAACAAAATTCCCGAAGTCTCCTGCGAGAGAGTTTTTCTGCCCGACGCTGACGAGATGCGCGAATACGAGAAATCGCGCGCGCCGCTGCTCTCGCTGGAATCGCAGACGCCCGTCAGAGATTTCGACGTGGTCGCCTTTTCGATTTCGTTCGAGACGGATTATCTGAATATGGCGCGGATGCTTCAGATGTCGCAGATTCCCGTCTGGGCGAAAGACCGCAATCATTTTCACCCTTTAGTCGTGATGGGCGGCGCGGCTTCGTTTCTGAATCCCGAACCGATTGCCGATTTCACCGACATCATCGCCGTCGGTGAAGGCGAAGTTCTCGTTTACCAGTTAATCGACGCGATTCTGGAACACGGCGATAAGGAAGACATTCTGCTGAATCTAGCGAGAATCGGGCGCGGATTTTACGTTCCGTCGCTTTATGAAGTGATTTACAACACGGACGGGACGGTTTTCGATTACGTGCCGAAAGAAGAAGGCGTTCCACGCCGTGTGGGGCGCGCTCTTTCGGCGATAAATCCGAAGGAAGGAACTTTAAGACGCGCCTTAAAACGCGGCGAAAAAGAGCTTGCCGATTTTCTAATCAACCAAGACGTTTTCTGTCCTTCGACTTCCGTCTGGTCACCGGGCGCGGAGATGGGCGACAGGCTTTTAGTTGAAATCTCGCGCGGTTGCTCGCAGGGCTGCCGTTTCTGCTGGGCTGGCTACAATTATTACCCGCCGCGCGTCGTTCCGGCGAAAGACATTTTGGCGAAAGCCCGGGAATGGCGCGAAAGAACGAATAAAATCGGCTTGGTCTCGACCGCCGTCTGCGACCATCCGGAAATCTCTACGATTTTGCGCGAGCTGCGGGCGATGGATTATCGCATCACGGTTTCGTCGCTTAGATTAGACCAGATTTCCGACGAACTGCTCGACGCTCTCGTCGAATCGAAAGACCAGCAAATCGCCGTCGCGCCCGAAACCGGCTCGGACAGATTGCGCCGCGTCATCAATAAAAATCTGACCAACGACGAAATCGTGGACATTTGCGGCTCGGTCTTTGATAGAGGAATGTTGACCGTCAAGCTTTATCTGATGGTCGGCTTGCCGACGGAGACGCAGGAAGATTTGGAAGAAATGGTCGTGCTGGTCGAGCGCATCAAAAATCGGATGCTCGAAGCCGGAAAACGCTTCGGGCGCGCCGGAAAAATCATTCCCAGCCTGAACGGTTTCGTGCCGAAGCCGAACACGCCCCTGCAATGGGACGCCATCTGCGACGAGAAAGAATTGAAAAACCGCATCAAATGGGCGGCGAAGAATCTGTCGCGTATTCCGAACGTCGAAGTCCGCTATATGTCGGCGCGCATCGCTCACGAGCAGGCTTTGTTTTCGTCCGGCGACCGGACGGTGGCGAAAGTTATCGAAACCGCCGCGCGTCTGAAAGGAAATCTGAGCGAGGCTTTGCGCGTGACGGGCATTGACGCCAAATTTCACACCGCGCGCCAGCGCAGCTACGACGAATTTCTGCCGTGGTCAATCGTCGATTCCGGCTTATCGTTTGAATTTCTGCGCGAAGAACACGAAAAATCGCAGGCGAGTCTTTCGTCGAAACCCTGCCCGGCGGTCGAAAAATGCACGACCTGCGGCGTTTGCCCGTCGACGTGGCTGGCTGACGCGCCGAGCAGCCTGATTCAAATCCAGCCGCTCAAAGTGCAGGCGGCGCTGGCGGCAGCCTAATAGCTTAAATTTTCAACACAAAGACACAACGGACACAAAGAGAAACAGATTGCCAGCCAATTGAGACAAACACGTTTGATTTCTCGTGCTGCCGGCTTGCGGCTAACTGTTCTTTGTGTTCTTTGTGTCTTTGTGTTGAAAATTTCTTGATTGAGACTCGCGCTAGTTGTCTTTCAGCATAAATCCGCTCGGCGAAACCGTCTGGTCGAACAGGTATTGTTTTGAATAGATGCCGAAGGGCAGTATATTGACGTGCCTCGCGTAGCGGACGCGAGCCTGAATGACGTTGTTGACCTGTTTCACGTCAATCAGCGTATCGGGCGGCAATTCGCTTTCCTTCGCCACTTTTTGCAGGCGCTGTTTGACGACGCCGACCGGATTGCCGCTTGTCGGAATCGCCGTTCCCTGTAAGACCGCCGTCTGCATTTCCTGTTTGTAGCTTTCGCCGTGGTATGCGACCGGGATATAGTTGCAGCCCGCGTGCCCGGCTAAAAATAAAACGACTGCGACGAGCAGAAATTTGACGCCCGCGCCGCCGCGCTCCGCTTCTCTGCTGCTGATGTTACGGAAAGATTCTGCTTTGCTCATTCTTTTAAACTCCTTGAAACACGGAATTTATAAATTTAAGTTCGGAAGATTTTTCGGAGAGATTTTTCGATGACCGTTTTTGGAATGTCACGGTCGGAAAAGATTTTCGGATTGCCTATTTTTTCGAGTAAAATCCATTGCAGTGATTCGCCGATTGATTTTTTATCGAAAGAAATCGCTTTGATGACGTCCTCAATCCTGATGCCGTCAGCCGTTGGCAGATTTCCCGCCAATCTGACAACATCGTTTAACGATTTTATATCATCTTGAACGAAATTTGCAACCTCTTTTGATATTTCCGCCGCCGCCAATATTCCGTAGCCGACGGCTTCGCCGTGTTTGAAGCGTTTATAATCGGTCACTTTTTCGAGTGCGTGACCGACGGTGTGACCGAAATTCAGGATTTTACGCGATTTTCTATCGCTTCGGTCGGCGCTTTCCCTTTCGTCCTGGCTGACGATTTCCGCCTTGAAGGCGACCTGCGCCGCGATAAGTTTTTGCAGGTTTTCGGAAAAATCCTGCCGCGAAAAGAATTTTTTAAACTGCTGCGGCGGCGAATAATTTCGCAGAAATCCGGCGGTTTGATTAAAGAGTTTTTCGTCGGCGATTGCGCCCTGTTTGACGGCTTCGCAAAATCCGGCGGTCAATTCGCGGCGCGGCAGCGTCTGCAAAACGTCGACGTCAATCAAAACGCCGCGCGGCTGGTGAAACGCTCCGATTAGATTTTTGCCGAACTCGGTATTGACGGCTGTTTTGCCGCCGACCGAAGAATCAATCATCGCCAGCAGCGTCGTCGGAATCTGCAAAAAAGCGATTCCGCGCAGGTAAACAGCCGCCGCGAACCCCGCCAAATCGCCGACCACGCCGCCGCCGAGCGCGACGACCGCGTCGGTTCGCTTGAGCTTGATTTCGCTGAAAAATCTGAGCGCCGCCTCCAGCGAGCGAAAGCTTTTGTGTCTCTCGCCGTCCTTCATCAGCCAGACCGAAACTTCAAAACCGCTTTTCTCGAGGCTGTTTTTAGCGGCTTCGCCGTATAGCCGAAAAATTTTCGGATTTGAAACCACGACGATTTTTCGCGCTTTTTCCGACAGACATTTTTTCGCCCATTCGCCGCACCCGTTCAGCAAATCGCGACCGATTTCGATTTCGTATTCGTGCGCGTTCCCGCTTAATTCTACCTTAACTTTCTGCATTATTTTTCAGCTGCAAAGAGAAATGAAACGACGAGCGCGGAACGACGAATTAAGGATTTATCGTTCATCGTTCCGCGTTCGTCGTTTTCATATTTCCTTCATCAAATCGAAGCTCATTTCAAAGCCGATCATCCGCGCCATTTCTTCGGCTTTATAGCGTTCGGCGGTGTTCCAGAAGTCGATTAATTCTTCAAATGCCGCGCGCCTGCTCCACCAGTCGAAATCGTATCGCGCGCGCAGATATTCTCTCAGACCGAAAGCGAACAGCAGCGCGCGCAGTCGTTTTAAAGACGCGAAATCTTCGGAAAGCCGAAGTAAAACGTCGCTTTCGCTTATCTCGAATCCCTGACTTTGCGAAAAGACGGCGGCAAATTCACGCGCAATTTCCGAATCTGCGGAAGAGGTATGAAATTTCAGCTCGAAAAGAAAGCTCAGAACATCGCGGCGAATTTCAAAAAACAGTCGAAATTTATTTTCCGCAGCGATTTTTCCGGTCAGCTTTTCGTTCCACAATCCGAAGTTTCGCCGCAGAAAGCCCTCGTCCGCCAGCAGAGTCTGAAATAAAAAACCGTAAGCCTCGCCCGCGACTGCGTCAGGCGAAAAAACGAACTCGGGAAAACGATTGGCTAAATCCGCGGATGTCCACGCGGCTTGCTGCGCTCTTCCGAAAGCCTTTAAAAATTCGATAAAAGCCGTGCTGCCGCCGCGCGCGGAAAGGGCGAAGAAAACTTCGGACGCCGGAAAAGCCGGTCGAAAAATGCTCGTTTGTTTTTCGGCGGAAGCCTCTAGAAGCCTGAGGTTTGAAATTTTTTCGGCTCGAAAGCCGAAATTTTCCAGCAACAGATGATAAAAACCTTTAAGTCTTTTTCCGGCGAAAATTTCCTTTCGCTCCGATTGCTGCTGACGGAAATAAAAATCCGCAATGTGCAGCGATTTTGTTTCGGGAAAAATTTCGGAAAGCGAGCTGAAATAAATTTCTTCGGTTTCGGCGAGAAATTTTTCGGCTTTTTGCCCGAAAACCTCAAAATCGATTTTGGTATTCTCCTCAAACAATTTCCGCAGGCTTTCAAAGCCGGTTTTTTCCGTGTTTTCCCGCAGAATTTTAAATTTTTCCAGAAACAAATCGGCGCAGGAATTCTGCGTTTCGGAAATTCGGGCGTAGAGTTCCCGCCGCAAAGCGGAATTTTCTTCCGTCCGGATTTTGGCAAACGCTTCGGGAAAAGTCAGGCTTTCGTTTTGAAAGGAAATTTTTAGAGAATTCCGGCAGGATTCGTATTCGTTCGTAATTTCTCCGGCTCGGTTTCTCAGAAAACCGGCGCGAGCAATATTCAATAGATTTTGCCGTGCTTTTTTTTCCGTTTCGGTCAATTCGTCCACGTTTTCCAGCGATTTTTCGAGGTCGGAAACCGCCGCCGGCGAAAATAAATCACTGTAGCGTTCTTCAATCGCCGCCCGCGGCATCGCCTGCTCCGTGCCGAGATATTTTTCGAGCCGGTTTTTCTCGACGGCGGCGTAATAATTTTTCAGCTCGCGGCGATATTGTGCCAAATCCATTTTTCGAGATTAAACCGAAATCGATGCGCGAGGCAAAAGCAAAAAGCCGCAAGTTTTTTATCTTGCGGCTTCCTCAGAAATTAAGAGGGCAGGCGAAGCAACGTGGAAGTGCGCCGCGCCTGCCAATTCGTGATTACTGTCCTCACCCCAGCAACCACTTGAGACGGAGGCTCCACCAACCGTCTCGATTGATGTAACTATACAACGACTTTTGTTTTGAATGCAAGACGAGAAACGGGATTTATTTATTTTCCTGTAAATTCAGAAAATCCGAGACGATTTCCAGAACCGTTTCGGGAAAACTTTCCTCGATTGCCTCGCGCATTCTCGCTCCGGCGTCGGAATCGAGGCGTTTTTCAAACGCTTTCCGGCGCAGCTCGTCCGATTCCCATTGCGCGTAGGAATAAAAAATCCCGTCCGCGCCGCGATGCAGCCGCGAGCCGCGCCAGTGCGGATTACGGCTGTAAAATTCGGTAACTTCCGACCACGCCGCGATAAACTGCGCTTCCAGCTCCGGCTTGATTCGCCAGCGATAAAGTACGACAAACATAAATTTTATAAAATGAAGTGATAAGTGATAGGTGATAAGTGATAGGTAAGAAACTTTTCTCTTATTCCCTATCACCTATCACTTTTCTATCCCAGACTTGCTTTTATGGCTTCGGCTAGACGGTTTGCCTGCGATTCGATTTGGTGTTGATTTTCGCCTTCAATCATCACGCGGGCGAGATTTTCCGTGCCGGAATAGCGCAGCAGCAACCTGCCTTTCTGACCGAGCTCGGCTTCGACCTGCCGGGAAATCGTCGAGATTTCCCCGACATCGTCGAACGGGCGTTTTTCTTTGACTTTCACGTTGACCAGAATCTGCGGAAAACGCACGAATCCGGCGGTCAGCTCCGACAGAGTTTTTCCGCTTTCCTGCATCGCTTCGAGCAGAAACAGCATCGTCAGCATACCGTCGCCGACCAGCGAGCGGGACGGGAAAATGATATGACCGGACTGCTCGCCGCCGATGCTGGCGTTTGTTTTCAGAAGCTCTTCGAGAACGTATTTGTCGCCGACGGCGGTGCGCAAAAGCCTGATTCCGCACGACTGAAGCGCGACTTCCAAGCCGAGATTGCTCATCACGGTGGCGACGACCGTGTCTTGATTCAGCTTTCCGTGACGGCGCAGATGACAAGCCATCGCCCACAGCACGGCGTCGCCGTCAACCGTGTTTCCCTTTTCGTCCACAAACAGCGAACGGTCGGCGTCGCCGTCGAAAGCCGCGCCGAAATCGGCGTTTTCCGACGAAACTTTCGCCTGCAAGCCCTCGATATGGAGCGAGCCGCAATCGGCGTTGATGTTACGCCCGTCTGGCTGGCAGTTTATCGTGACGACCCGCGCGCCGAATCTTTCCAAAAGGCGAGGCGCAAGCTCCGATGAAGCGCCGTTGGCGCAGTCAATCACTATTTGGAAATTGTCGAGCCGCAGATTTCCAAACTCGCCCGCGAGATAATTCAGATAGGCGCTCCGGTATTTTTCGGCGTTCGCCGAGTCGATTTTCTCAAATTCCGCGTTCCGCGTTCCGCGTTCCGCGTTCTCGAAAATGTCCTGCTCGATTTTTCGTTCGGCTGCGCCGTCGATTTTTTTTCCGTCGGGCGAAAAAATCTTGATACCGTTGTCGTGAAAAGGATTGTGCGATGCGCTGACGACGATTCCGGCGTCGAAATCGAAGGCTTTCGTGATATATGCGACGCCGGGCGTCGTGATGACCTGTGCTGATTCGCAATGCGCGCCTTCGCTGCCTGCGCCCGCGTGAAAGGCTCGCTCAATCCACGCGCCCGATTCGCGCGTGTCGCGCCCCGTTACAAGACGCGGCTGTCTGCCGAGCTTTTCCGCAAGTTGCCGCGCCAGCGAGCGTCCGACGATTTCGATTGTTTTTTCATCGAGCGGAAACGCGCCCGCCAGCCCGCGAATTCCGTCCGTTCCGAATAATTTCTCCATAAAACCAATGCTTTTATAACTCAAATAAATTTAATATTCCAAAATACAATATCTGCTCTATAAATAAAAATTGTCGTTCGCATAAAATTTTCAAATTATATTTGACAACCATTCCGTTTTTGAGCGAATCTTTATTATCGCACGTTTTCGGAAACGTGCTTCGCTTAAAAAGCGGGTTCATCCCCGGACTCGCCGCGAAGCAGACGGTTTCCGAGCAGGAACAATCCCGATGACAAAAAAAAGTTTTTCCGTTTTCGCATTTCTAATATTTCTGTCAATTAATCTCTCGGCGCAAACGTATCAACCGTCTCCGATGCCGACGCGGGCGCGCATTATCGGCGCGAGCGGCACTACTACTGCAACAACGACGCCGACGCCCGCGCCTTCAAAATCCGTGGTCGTCACAAACAGGCTGCCTTCGCCGACTCCGAAACCCGCCGCGACGCCGCCGGTTGTCAATCCTATTTCCGTGCCGCTGACCCCGACGCCGACGCCGGTCGTGCCGCACAATAATTATAAGATTCTGAGCTTCGGTCAAATCAAGAGCAGAATCGCCGAAGCCAAACGACTGATGCAGACGCGCCCGATGCCGACCGGCTTGTCGAGTTGGACGGACGCGGCGACGGGCGTTTCGATGGACGTCGTGCGGCTGGCTTTTTACGATTGGAAAACGGGGAAACTCGATTTCGTAGTGATGACGAAACCCGCTTTTCTTTCCAAAAACGCGGAATTTTCGCTTATCAGCACGAACGGAAAATTAATGTATATCCGCGTCATTCGCGCCAACGGCGTCAACACGCCCGTGACGATTTTCGACCAGACGGGCGAGATTCACACGCCGCTGGTCGTGCAGTATCCGGTCGAGCGCGGCGGGCGTTATATGGAAACGGCTTATTACACCTCGACGCACACGGGCATCGTCACGCCGGAAGTCGTCAGCGCCGGGCAGCTTTACGTCCGCAACACGATTGACGTCGCCCGCCAGAAGCTCGCCGAAAAGGGCATCGTCATCCCGCCGCAGATTGCCGATATTGCAGAGCGGCTGGCGACGGTCGAGCACGTCGACCACCTGCGCTTCAAAACCGAATATCACCCGAACATCTACAACGACATTTTCACGCTATATGCGCTGAACGAAGGGCAGACTTAT
Source organism: Acidobacteriota bacterium (assembly GCA_030860665.1). Lineage (GTDB taxonomy): Bacteria > Acidobacteriota > Blastocatellia > Pyrinomonadales > Pyrinomonadaceae > JALZHR01. Next base: position 8,113 of record JALZHR010000316.1, on the reverse strand, counting down.
CGTTATTCGGTCAGCTCGGCGGGCGCGGGCGGAATGGTGCAGATGATTCCTTCGACTTATTATATGGTGCGCAATCGCTACTACAGCGTCGGCTTGATGCCGGATTTCGTCGAGGGAATGCGCAATCACCAGAACGCGGCGCTGGCGATGCTGCTTTATATGAAAATGACGTGGGACGATTTGATGGCGAGTGAAACCGTTTTTAACGCGCTGGCTGACGGAAAGGCGACCGCGCAGGATTTGATGGCGGCGGGCTACAACTCGAATCCCGCCAAATTAGCCGGTTATATCAAACGCGGCGGCTCCGGCTGGCGCAACCTGATTCCGCGCGAAACCAAGATTTATTTGCAGATTTACGCCTCGCTCGAACGCCACGTGCCGATGACGCCGCGCGCGAAATAAAGATTCAGCGGCGAAAGGACACGGAAAGACACGAAAAAGAATTAACAGGCACGGCAGCGATAAACAGGGATAAGAGATAGATTTTCTTTATCCCTGTTTATCGCTGCCATCTCTTTTAATTTCCTGCCTAATATCTCTGTTTTTTCTCTGTGTTCTCTGCGGCTAAATTTCTTTTTGTTCGTGTTCTTTCGCGAATAAAATTCCCTTCGCCGCGATTTCTTCGCGCACGTCCGCGAGAGTTTTTCCGAGCAGATTTCGACCGACAAAAAATTTGTTCTGCGTGATTTCGGCGACGGCGAAATCGGGCGGCTCGAAATTTTTCATTTCCGCTTCCGAATCGAAAAAAACTTTCGCCGGATTGTAGCCCCAGAGCGGATTCAGAAAAAGGTCGATTTCGATTCGTTTGTCCTGAAACTCATAAAAATAGCGGTTGAATCGAAGCTCGTTGGTTTCGACACGCTCGTTTTTCCTGATTTCCCTGCCTTCAAAAATTTCAAAAGCGGCGTGTTCAGCTTCGTCCAGATGAATTTCCGAGACCTGCCAGCGCGACAAATCGGTTTCGTCCGGCGCAAAACGCTGTTCCAGAATCCACGTCCACGCTCGCGTCTGCGGCGAGCGAATCGAGCGCAGGCGCAGGCGCGTGTCCCGGATGTAATTGTCGAAAAATTGCAGGTGCGCGTCGGCGCGCGTCAGGGGCGCGGGCAATCCGGCGACGAGAAAAACGCGGCGCAGTTCGGTTCGATAAAGCGGTTGATGATTCATAGCTGGCTGACGGGCTTGCTTGTCTTTTCGTTTATTTGTTTTATACTTTTCTATTTCCAAGTTCAATTTAAGGAGAACATTTGTGCGTAATCGACTTTTATTTTTTATCACGATTTTAAGCTTTGCAATTATTTTTTCAGCCGCTTGCGGCGGCGGCAGCCAGCCTGCGGCGAACAATACAGCCGCGACGAACGGCGCGGGAAATACAAATACTGCCGTCGTTACTAATTCAAACAGCCTGACTTCGACCGGCAAAAAACCGGAAGCGGCGACGACCAACAACGCGCCGACTTTAGCGCCCGTCGTGGCGGCGTATTACGACGCCCTAAAGAAAAAAGACGATGCAGCCCTGCGAAAAGTCGTCTCGGACGACACGTTGAAAACCTGGGAAGCCGATATGAAAGAGGAAAAGAAAACCTCGCTGACGGCTTTTCTGACCGAGCTTGAACCGGCGCCGGAAACGCCCGTCGAGGTGCGCAACGAAAAGATTGATGGAGACTCGGCGACGGCGGAAATCAAGGGCGGCAGCTACGCGGCGTGGACGCCGTTTAAATTCGTGCGCGAGGGCGGGCAATGGAAAATCACTAACAAAAGCCCGGACGTTCAGGATATGCCGAAAGATGCGATGCCCGCAGCAGCACCGGTGCCGTCAAATCGGACGAAGTAGCCTGTAAATTTACCGAATTAAAGCGTTTCGGACGTTACAGGTTTATTATTTTTTCGTCCTGAGCCGCCTTTTTTGAAAATCCCGCTTGCAAAAATTTTATTTTTTGCTACTATTTGCAATTTGATGTGAGAAAGTGAAATTTTTCGCAAAATAATAATAAAACCTTTTGGAGGAAAGTAGAAAACCATGAAATTAAAAGTTTTGACCATTTCGGCTGTTGCCGCTTTGGCGCTCGGAGTTGGAGCTTGCGGCGGTGAGTCGACCGGCGGCAACAACACGGCGAACAACACCAACAGAGCGAATACGAACATGAACACGAATATGAACACCGGAACCGGAACGACCACCGGAACCAACACGAATATGAACACCGGAACGACCACCGGAACGAACACGAACATGAACACCGGCACCGGCACGGGAACCAACACCAACACGGGAACCGGCACCGGAACCAACACCAATACCGGAACCAACGCGAACCGCACCGGCAACACGGGCAACACCAACGGAAACACCAGATAAGCAAGTTTTATTTTTGCTTTATTATCAAAAAAGCGGCTGAGCTTTTAAAAGCTCAGCCGCTTTTTTTGATTGAAGGTTCCGCTTTAATTAAGCGGTTGCGTCTTTCGCTTCCGAAGATTTATACGGCGGCAATATCACGCGCGCGGCTTTTTCGCGCTTCAAGCCCAAAGCCCAATCCGCCTGCATAATCGTGTGGATGTCGCGCGTTCCCTCGTAGATGACGGCGGCTTTGCAGTTTCTGAGATAGCGCTCGACCGGGTAATCGTTGGTGTAGCCGTTTGCGCCGTGAACCTCAATCGCCATCGAAGCCGCTTTTTCGCTGCGGACGGTCGCCTGCCATTTCGCCAGCGACGCGGCTTTTGCCGACGGCAAGCCCTGATTTTTCAGCCAGCCGGTTCTGAGCCACAAAAGATGCGACATTTGATAATCGGCTTCCATCTCAGCGATTTTTTGTTTGACCAGTTGATGCTCGCCGATTTTGACGCCGCCGGTTTCGCGCGTGTTCGCATACGCAACGGAAGCGTCGCGGCAGGCGCGAATCACGCCCGTCGCGCCGGAAGCGACCGTGTAACGACCGTTTTCCAGCGAAAACATCGCGATTTTAAAGCCTTCGCCTTCCTGCCCGAGCATATTCGCTTGCGGCACGCGGACGTCCTGAAGCGAAAAATACCCGGTATTTCCGGCTTTAATGCCGAGTTTGCCGTGAATCGTGCCGGAGGAAAATCCGGGCATCGCGCGCTCGACGATAAAACAGCTCATTCCCGTGTGGTCGCGGTTTTTTCGTTTTTCCTCGTCCGTCCAGCAGAAAAACAGAAAATGGTCGGCGACGTCGCCCAATGAAATCCACATTTTTTCGCCGTTCAAAATCCAGTCGTCGCCGTCGCGCCGCGCCGTCGAGCGCAAGCCGATAACGTCCGAACCGGCGTTCGGCTCGGTCAAGCCGAAAGTCGCCATTTTTTCGCCTCTCGCCTGCGGGACGAGATATTTCTGCTTCTGTTCTTCCGTTCCCCAAGAGAAAACGCTCATCGAGTTTAAGCCGACGTGAACCGACATAATCACGCGCAGAAACGTGTCGCAGGCTTCGAGCTCCTCGCAGACCAGCCCGAGCGAGATGTAGTCGAATCCCGCGCCGCCGTATTGTTCGGGAATGCAGACGCCCAGAATGCCCAAATCAGCCATTTTGCCCAAAATCGAGCGTTCAAAATACGCTTTCTCGTCCCATTCCTTGATATAGGGCGCAACTTCCTGCCGGCAGAATTCGCGCACGGTTCTCTGCAAAGCTATATGCTCTTCGGTAAGTTCAAAATCAATCACAGTTTCTAAAATCCTCTCAAATAAATTTTTTATGGTAAATTAAGGCAGTTGAAACAAAAATCAGTGTATCATTTTGTAAAAATTTGCGCTAAAAGCCCGAAATAAATAAATATCCGGGCGGACAGATAGATATGAAGTTAATCAATAAAATCCGGCTTTTTTTCTTCCTGCTTATTTTCTGCGTCCTGAACGCCGCTCCCGTTTTCGCCCAGAACAAATCGAACGAAAAACTGCCGCCGATGCCGAAGCTGCTTTCGCAGCGCGAGCAGTTGAGAGTGCGCGAGGAATGGCTCAAAAAGCGTCTGGATACGCTTCTGCTGCCGATGATGCGAAAGCACAACGTTTCGATGTGGATCGTCACGAACGAGGAATTTCACGCCGACCCGGTGACGGAATACATCGCGCCGCCGATTCCGTATGTCGGCAGGCGTGATTTTTTTATTCTCGCCGACAACGGGCGGACGCTCGATAAAATCGCCATCGTCCGCTACACGGAAGAACATTTGAAAAATTTCTACACGGTTCTGAATCCGCCGGGCAATAAAATCGGCGAGACGCTGAAACAAATCGTGACCGGGAGAAACCCGAAAACAATCGCTCTGAATATGGGCGGCGGTCGCGGGCAGTCGGACGGAATCACGCGCGACGCTTACCGATTTTTAGCCGATGCGCTCGGCAAAGATTACGAATCGCGCTTTGTCTCCGGCGGAAAATTCATCACCGATTATCTGGACACGCGCATTCCCGAAGAGCTGGAACATTATCGACAGGCGGTTCTGCTGACCGACATTCTGACGCGCCGCGCCTTTTCAAACGAGGTCGTCACGCCGGGCAAAACGACGGTCGGCGACGTGCGCTGGTGGCTTTTGCAGCAGGTCAACAATCTCGGCTTGACCGTCTGGTTTCAGCCCGATTTGCGCGTTCAGCGACAGGCGAAGGCGACGGAAACGGGCGCGCAGCAATTTCTGGAAGTGGCGGCGGAAAACGTTGTTTTGGAGCGCGGCGATTTGATTCACGTCGATTTCGGCTTGAATTATATGGGGCTTTCGACCGACTGGCAGAAACACGCGTATATTCTGAAAAAAGGCGAGCGCGACGCGCCGCAGGGCTTGCAGGAAGCTCTGAAAAACACTAACCGGCTACAGGATGCGCTGTTTGCGGTCGCCCGCGCGGGAATGACCGGACAGGAAGTTTACGAGGCGACGATGGCTGAGATGAAACGACAAAACATTCAGGCGATGATTTATTCGCACCCGCTCGGCACGCACGGTCACGGACTCGGCGCGGCAATCGATTTCCGGCGCAATATTACAGCTGCCGACGCCGAACGCCTGCGGCTCGGCTCTTACACCTCGATTGAGCTGAACACCTCGACCAAAGTTCCCGAATGGAACAATCAAATCGTGACGATTATGGCTGAGGACGACGCTTTTATGACCGAGAAAGGCTACGAGTTCATCCGCCCGCGCCAGACCGAGCTTTATTTGATTCGTTAAGAAATCAGCTGCGAAAGGGCGCGAAAAATCACGAAAAATTAATAACAAATAAGACAAGGCAGATTAAAATCAATCAATTTCCGGGCGACGGATTATTTCTCTTTTTTTGTGCTTTTTTCGTATCCTTTCGCGGCTAAAATAATATGATTCCCATTTCCGAAGCAGCAGAAATCATCAGGCGCGAGACTTTCCGGCTCGAAGCGGAAACGATTGATTTGGGAAAATCGGTCGGGCGCGTTCTGGCGCAGGAAATTCGCGCCGATACGGATTTGCCGCCGTTTGACCGCTCGCAGATGGACGGTTTCGCCGTCCGCGCGGAAGACGCGAAAGACGCGCCCGTCAGATTGAAAATCATCGGCGAAGCGGTCGCGGGCAGAGGCTTCGGCGGCGAAATCAAAAAGGGCGAAGCGGTCAGGATAATGACCGGCGCGCCCGTTCCCGCAGGCGCCGGCGCGGTTCAGAAAGTCGAATTGACGCGGGAAACGGGCGATTACATCGAGATTTTAGAGGCGGCTAAAGAGAAACAGAACATTATTCTTCGCGGCGAAGAAATCGAAAAAGGCGCGAAAGTCTTTGCGGCGGGCGAGATAATCACGGAAAATATGATTGCCTCGCTCGCGTCGTTCGGTTGCGCTCGGATAAAAGTCGGCGCGCAGCCGAAAGTTTCGATTTTAGCGACGGGAAGCGAGCTTGTAGACGTTTCCGAAACGCCGCAGCAAGACCAAATCCGCAATTCAAATTCGCTGATGCTCGACGTTTTCGCCCGCAAAACCGGAGCGAAAACCGAAGTTCTGCCTTTGGTAAACGACGATTTCGAGACTTTGAAAAATCAGATTGCCGAAGCGGTCGGATTAAGCGACGAATCCCGAATCTCGAATCCCGAATCCCAGATTCTTCTAATCACGGGCGGCGTTTCGGTAGGCGATTACGATTTTACGAAACCGGCTCTGCGCGAGCTGGGCGCGGAGATTTTTTTCGAGAAAGTGAGCCTGAAGCCCGGAAAGCCGACGGTTTTCGCCAAACTAAACGACAGGCTGATTTTCGGGCTGCCGGGAAATCCGGTTTCGGTCGCAGTCACGTTTCACCTGTTCGTGCGGGCGGCGCTGCTGCAAATGCAGGGCGCGCGCGACTGCGAATTGAAGAAAGGCTTTGCCGTGACGCCGGAAAAAATAAAAGCCGCGAAAGAGCGCGACTCGGTTCTGCCGGTTTCGCTGCAAACCGATGAAAACGGAACGCTCGTCATCGAATCGCTGCGCTTTCGCGGTTCGTCGAACTTCGTCGCCTTTTCGCGCGCCGACGCTCTCGTTTTCGTGCCGCAAGGCGCGGTTCTGGAAGCCGGAACCGCGGCGCAAATTGCTTATTTACCCTGAATAACTGATAACTGAGAACTGAGAACTGATAGTTTCTTTGTTTTCACTATCAGTTATCAGTTCTCAATTATCAGTTATCAGTTATCAGTTATTATGTCTAAATTGAGTCATTACGATGAGGCGGGCGAGGTCAGAATGGTTGACGTTTCGGAGAAAGCGGTGACGAAGCGCCGCGCCGTGGCTTCGGCTAAAATTTTGATGAACGCGGAAACGATTAAAGCGATTCGCGGGCAGGCGAATCCGAAAGGAAATCCGCTGGAAATCGCCAGAATCGCGGGAATTATGGCGGCGAAGCAGACGGCGAACCTGATTCCGCTTTGTCATCAACTGCCTTTGTCGAAAGTCGACGTGACCGCCGAGCTTACTGATTACGGCGTTCGGCTGGCGGCGGAAGCCGTTACAAACGCGCAGACCGGCGTCGAAATGGAAGCCTTAACGGCGGTTTCGGTCGCCGCGCTGACCGTCTACGATATGTGCAAAGCCGTGCAGAAGGATATGCAAATCACCGAAATCCGGCTGGAATTGAAGGAAGGCGGAAAAAGCGGGGAAATTACGAATTAAAAATTACGAATTACGAATTAAGGAATTATTCTTTCAATTCGTAATTCGTAATTTTTAATTCGTAATTGATTTATCTTCGCAATTCGCAACTTTTAATTCGCAATTGTTTTGAACTTTGCATCAGAAAAAGCGTAGAATGTTTTGTACTGAAGAAAGGAGTTTTTAAATGAAATACAGATTAGCCGAAGACGCCAAGCCGCAGTTGAAGCTGCTATTGCTGGCGACGTTCGTGACCATCGCTTTGTGGTTTATTCCTTTTGCCGAATGGCTGGTTTATCCGGTTCGCCTTTTCGTGACGTTTATTCACGAAGCGAGCCACGCGCTGGTCGCGCTGCTGACGGGCGGCTCGGTGCAGAGTCTGGCGGTTTCGTCGGACGGCGCGGGGCTGGTGACGGCGGTTCCCTCGGGAACGATTTCCTCTCTTTTGACATCGAGCGCGGGTTATCTCGGCACAACGTTTTTCGGCGTCCTGCTGCTGTTTCTGATTCGCCGCGCGATTTCGCCGGGCATCGTTTTATACGGCTTGGGCGGATTTATCGGCTTGATGACGCTGGTTTTCGGCTTTCTCGTCTCGCTGCTTAACGTATCCGACGAGAGAGTGACGCTGGCGGGCATCGGTTTCACGACGCTGGCTGGCGCGGCATTGTCCGCCGCACTGCTGGCGATTGCGCGTTTCGGCAGCTTGCGGGCGACGAGCTTTACGGTCGCTTTTCTCGCCGTTCAGCTCATTTTAAACGCGTTTCTGGATTTGAAGACCGTTTTCTTTCTGAACGCCCCGTTTTCCGGCTCCGAGATTCAGACCGACGCGACCAATATGTATGAAGCGACCGGGCTGCCGGCAGCCGCGTGGATTCTCATCTGGATTCTGCTTTCGGTCGTGATGATTTCCGTCGGCTTGCGCCTTTACGCCGTCAGCCAGAAAGGCAAACAAAACGATTTGCCGTTTGAAGATTAAAATTAAGCCGCGAAAAAACACGAAAGCGAGGCTGAATACCGGCGCGTTTTTGGTGTTTTTT
>JALZHR010000304.1 GCA_030860665.1 Acidobacteriota bacterium | reverse complement strand
CCCGAAAAAATCAGCGTCTTTCTGCCGAACCTGTCCGACAAATCGCCGCCGACGAGCGAAAAGAAAACCTTGCTGAAATGCAGCACCATCCACAAAATCGGGAGCAGCGCGGGCGCGATTCCCGCCTCGGTCGCTCGCAGCAACAGAAACGCGTCCGACGAGTTGGACAAGGTGAAAAGCGCGATGGTCAGCAGAAACCGCTTGAAATTTGAATCGAAATCGGCAGGCGAAAATCTTATCTTCGTCTTCTCGACCGATTCGTGCAGCTCTTTTTTCCCGTCTTCCCTGACGAAAAAAACAATCACGAACAAGCCGAGAACGACCGGAATCGAAGCGACCAGAAAAACCTGCTGGTATTCCTGAACGGTCGGAATTTGCGGGTTGACGGCGAGATACGAAAGCAGCACGAAAGCGACAATCGGACCGATAACCGCGCCCAGATGGTCGGACGCGCGATTGAACCCGAAGGCGAAGCCGCGATTTTCCGGCGCGACTTCCGCCGCCAGCAGCGCGTCGCGCGGCGCGGCGCGGATTCCCTTCCCGACGCGGTCAATCAGGCGAACGCCCAGAACCTGCGTCCACGTCGTCACGAAAGCCAGCAGCGGGCGAACGACGCTCGCCAGTGCATAACCGAGAAAAACCGGCAGCTTTCGCCGCCCGAATTTATCGCTCAGATAACCGGAAAAAAGTTTTAAGAGCGACGCGGCTGATTCCGCCGCGCCCTCGATAGCGCCGATGGCAAACGGCGACGCGCCCAGCGTCAGAGCCAGAAACGTCGGCAAAAGCGGGTAGATTATCTCGCTCGAAGTGTCGTTCAGCAAACTGACCAGGCTCAGCGCAAAGACGTTTCGCGGAAGATTTTTATAGCGTTTGAGCGACGGAAACCACTCGCGTTTTGATTCTTTCATTAAAAGCTGCGTTACGCGCGTCAGAGGCACGGAAACCGTGGAAGCTACAGGATTTGAAACACACGGTCGGCGCGAATTAAACCGGAAATAAATCGGCGCGAACCGGCGCGGCGTTAATCCGCCGTTTCATTTTCTCTGTGCCTCCGGTGTGAAACTTACCTCGTCGAACCGGCGGGCGGGCGATTCTGGCGCGGGCGCGGCGACGGCGAGCTGCCGATGCCATACCACAGGGCGATGCTGCCGACGACGGCAATCAGAAAAATCAAAGCGACAATCACCATCCGAATCGCCATCTTCACCGTTTTACGAATCATAAAAAAGGCGACGGCGGCAATCGCGGCAAAAGCCAGAAAAAACGCGACCGCCAGCGCGACGCCGACCAGCGAAGTGCTCGTATCGGAAAGCGCGACATCAAATAAAAACATAAAGTTAATCCTTATTTATCGAAACGCGAAACGAGACGCCCGTCGATTGATTGGAGTTGATTAAAATCGCCCGGAGCTTCATCTGAATCAATCCCGCATACTGCTAATCAATCAATCCGCGTCCTATTCTTCGTTTTCCGCGTTTATTTTTTTATTCAGCTCCTGTTCGATTTTAACCAAATCTTCTTCGGTCAGCGACGCGGTTTCGGCGGGCAGCGCGAATTCCTCGTCAGCCCACGCGCCGAAATCAATCATTTTACATCGCTCGGAGCAAAACGGGCGAAACTCGTTGCCCGTGTATTCGGTTTGCCGCCCGCAGGTCGGACATATTACTAAAGGCATAAAAAAATTAATGCAAAATGCAAAATGCAAAATGCAGAATTGAATAGTAGCTTTCTTGCGGTGCGGTTTCAAGAGGAAGTTATGGCTAAACCGGAGCGAAAGTTGTAAAATGAACCGTAACGGCTAAAAAATCGTATTAACCGGCAGCGAGCGAATAAGCAAACCGGAAAGGACAAAAGAAATGGCTGATATTAAAGAACGTTTTGAAAAATTCCAGAACGCGGCAAAGGAAAAATTTGAGGAAATCGACAAGCAGCTCGGTTTAAAGGAAAAAATCGAGGAGGGCGCAAAAGTCGTTAAGGAAACGGCGCAGAAGAGTGCGGAAACCTTGAAGGAAGGCGCGCAGAAAATCAAATCCGAAGCCGAAAAATCCGAGGTCGCCAAACAAGCCGTAAAGGTCGCCGGAGAAACCGTCAAAACCGCCGAGGAGACGGCGAAAAAAGCCTGGGAAGCGAGCGAGCCGCTGCGCGACGCCGCCGGTGACGCGGGCAAAAACGCGGGCGACGTGCTGAAAACCGCCAGTGCGAAAGCGGGCGAAGTCTTCAATGTCGCGGCGGAAAAAGCGGGCGAAGTTTTCGAGGAAACGCGCAGCTCGGTCGAAAGCTCGGCGCAGAAAGCCGCCAAAGCCTTCGGGTTCGGCATCAGCTGGACGCGCACGATTGATTCAGCCTTTAAAACCGTGCGGAAAACTTCCGACTGGATTCAGGAAAATCCGCTCCAAGCTGCATCGACGGGCGCTTCGGTCATCGTCGGCGCAGGTCTGGGCGCGGGCTTTACGCTTTTAAGCTCGCACTGGTTTTTCAATTCCGCCCTGCCTTTCTGGTCGGTCAAAAAAGTCAGCGAGCAATTCACCAGTTATCTGGAAAATCAGGAAAAACTGATTGCAGAAGGCGAGCTGACGAAAGCCGAAGCCGAGCGCATCCAGTTTGAGCGCGACATCGTCAAATACGTCGGCGCGCCGCTGATGGGCGCGTTCTCGTGCGGCGCGGGCGCGATGATGTGGGCGAATATTTTCAGCCCGAAAACCATCACCGGCGCGCCGATTAGCTGGATTCTGAACGGCAACCCGATTCTCGAAGGCGTCTGGCTCTTCGGCAACGGTTTAGTGTGCTTTAAAACCGGCTACGAATTTTTTATGATTTCGCTCGAAGACCACGAAGACGTGCAGCGAATGGTGAAGGAATTAAAGGGACTTCTGCCGCAGGCAACATAAAGCAAACCGCAGATAAACGCGGATAAACGCGGATAAGATGGATGAGCAAAAATTAAACAAACTCACCGAGAAAGTAATTGGCTGCGCTTATGCTGTTGGTAATAATCTGGGAAACGGTTTTTTAGAAAAAGTCTATGAAAATGCTTTTGCTTATGAATTAAGAGAAATCGGCTTAAAAGCCGAACAGCAAAAGCCGATAAAGGTCTTTTATCGAGGAAAAGTAGTTGGAGATTATATTGCCGATTTGGTAATCGAAGATTGCGTTTTGATTGAGTTAAAAACGGTGAAACATTTGGATGAAATTCACCTTGCGCAGTGCTTGAATTATTTAAAGGCAACTAATTTACCTATTTGTTTACTTATCAATTTCGGAAAACCGAAAGTGGAAATCAGACGCATTTATCTTTCAATTAATTTAAGAAATATCTTCAAATAAAATTCATCCGCGTTCATCTGCGTTTATCTGCGGTTTCATCATCTAATCTGAATCGGAAACGGCACGAAGCACAAAACGAAAATCAGCAGCACAGCCAGCGCGACGATTTTGCGTTTGAAATCGAGCGGCGCGTTATCGAGCGGTTCGGGATGGCGGATGCGCATCATCACGGCGAGCAGAACGGCGAACAGAAAACCGCTCGGGCTGTTGTAGAGATAAAATCCGGCAACGGAGAAAACAGCCATCACGCCGAAAGCGACTCTGCCGGTAAAATAGTGAATCTTCTCGCCGAAAACGGCGTAAATCGCGTGCCCGCCGTCGAGCTGCCCCGAAGGAATCAAATTTAAAGCCGTGACCAGAAGCCCAAGCCACGCCGCGAAATAAAACGGGTTCGATACGGTCGGCAGGCTCAAATCGACGTTAAAAATCCAAGCCAGAAACTGCATCATTAAAGGGTCGGAAAAAACGAATCCGAGACTCAGCTCGCTGGAAACGTTCGCCGCCGCCGCCGTAGCGGCAGGCGGCGCGTATTGCCACGTCAAAAAGCCGAGCATCGCCACCGGAATCAGCGCGATAAAACCGGCTATCGGTCCCGCTACGCCGATGTCGAAAGTGGCGCGGCGCGATGGCATCGGCGATAAAATCTTGATAAACGCGCCCAGCGTTCCGGCGGGTCCAATCATCGGCGGCGTCGGGATAAAATACGGCAAAGTCGCATCGACGCCGTAAATCCGGCAGGCGATATAATGCCCGCCTTCGTGCGCCGTTAAAATAAAAAGCAGCGAGACGGAAAAGCTCAGCCCGTGCGTTAAAAGCACGCGATTGGCGGCTAGTTCCTGAAGCGTCTGAACAATCAGGAAGAAATAATTGAGCGGCAGATTATAGAAAAAACTGGCGACGTCCGACCAGGTTTCCATCGGCACGTCGGCGAAAATCGGTTTCGAGCCGAAAGGCTGCAAGACTCCGGCAATCGTCGCCGTCAGCAGCGTCAGCAAAAGCAAAAGCAGATGTCTGAACCAGGTTGCCGGTTTCGGGCGCATCGCGCGGCGGTGATGATAATTGCGGTTAAGGTATAAATCCCGGGTTGACATAAAAAAAGTAAATCGTAAACAGCAGTTTAAGCTAACCGTTTACGATTTACGATTCTCGAAACTACAATTCGTTGTCTATTTTTTCACAGCCTTGGCTTGAAGGTCCTTGCCGGGCTTGAAACGAATCGTTTTGCCCGACGGAATCGGCACTTCCTTGCCCGTCCGCGGATTGCGACCAATTCCGCGTTTGCGCGGTTTGACGACGAAAACGCCGAAACCGCGAAGTTCTATTCTCTTGCCCCTCGCCAGCGCGTCCTTCATCGAATTAAAAAGCGAATCAACGACCTGCTCCGCTTTTTGCTTCGGCACGCCCGTTTTTTCCGCAACCCGGTTGACGATATCTAACTTAATCATTTCCTTCTCCTTAAAATGTTGGAAGAAAAACCTTTAACCGACTTAGGTATATAATAAAAAGGCGCGTCGCTTCTGTCAAGACTTTTTGCGGTTAAAATCAACAAAAGAAAAAGTTTATTTCATTTTTAAAGCCAAAACTCAAGATAAAATAAAGCCTTACTGTTTTTTGCGAAATTCGGCGTATTTTTCCAGCACCGTCGCGGGCGCTTCAAAATGCGGGTAATGCCCGATGTTTTCAAGCTCGACGATGTCCGTATGCTGCGGGCAAACCTCGCGAAATCTTCTGACCAGATGCGCGCCGGAAACCTTATCCGCCAGCCCGTTGATGAAACGAAAAGGCACGTTTATCGAATCGAGAGCCGCTACCCAGCGCTCGCGATATTTTTGCCGCTCGGGCATATAGCGAATGAGCTTGTGCGCGATTTTGCGCCCGTCGTTGAATTTGAAAACGGCGAGAAAATCGTCTAATTCCGCTTCGGTCGGCTGCGTGCCCGCGCCGAAAACCGTCGCCAGGCTGCGCTTGAAGCGCGAATCGGAAATAAGTTTTCCGAACAGGAAACCGAGCGGAGAGATGAGAATTTTCTGCGCCGGGATAGGTTTGTGAGTTTCGGGAAACAGCGCACCGTTGAGAAAACAGATGCTTTCAATCGCGAAATTCAGCCGATTTTCCGCGCGCCGCGCGAGCAATTCCTGCGTTATCGTGTTGCCGTAATCGTGCGCGAGAATATGGATTTTCCCGATTTTTAAATTTTCGACCAGAGCCTGCAAAACGTCCGTCTGATTAAACGTGGTGTAATCG
>JALZHR010000273.1 GCA_030860665.1 Acidobacteriota bacterium | reverse complement strand
CTGACGGCTGACGGCTGACGGCTGACCGCTTCCGCCGCCGACTTTTGTCATCGCCGAGCGTTTCAGTTCGGCTTTACGCGCCTGCATTTCCTTTTCCAGCCGCGCTTTCAGGGCTTTGTCCTCGATGCCGGAAACAAAGGCTTTCGCCTGCCGCTCGAAATTTTCAATCGTTTCGGCAAGCTCCTTTTCAAACTCCTTCTGCCGCTCTTTTTCGCGTTTTCGCGCCTCGATGTCGAGCAGCGCGTATTTTTTGGCGGTCGCCTCGCGTTCTTCTTCCAGAGCAAGGCGCAAATCTTCGGCAATCTGCGCTTCGCGCCGGATTTTCATTAAATAATCCGCCGCCTCACGCGCCGAAACATCGACGTTTTCGCGCGCTTTTTCGATGACCTGCGGCGGGATGCCGAAGCGCCGCGCGATTTCGATTCCGCTCGACGCGCCCGCCAAGCCCGTCAACAGGCGATAAGTCGGCTGCAGGGTTTTTTCGTCAAACTCGACCGAGGCGTTTATCACGGTTTCGTCGTTCGTCGCGTAAATTTTAAGCCCTCGATAATGCGTCGAAGCGATGACCTGCGCCGAGCATTGGCGGCGAAAATGGTCGACAATCGCGACGCCCAAAGCCGAGCCTTCTTCCGGGTCTGTGCCTGTTCCTACTTCGTCGAGCAGCACGAGCGCGGGCTTTTGGCATTCGCGCATCATCCCGGCGATGTTCGAGATGTGCGAGGTAAAGGTCGAAAGATTCGCGCTTAAGGATTGATTGTCGCCGATGTCCGCCAGCACCGATTTGTAAAACGGAATCCGCGCCTCTCGCGCCGGAACGGGCAAGCCGGAAATCGCCATTAAGCTGAGCAATCCGGCGGTTTTCAGTACGACCGTTTTGCCGCCCGCGTTCGCGCCTGAGATTATCATCACGCTTTTTTCCTTCGTTAATTTAAACGAGACGGGAACGATTTCTTTGGACTGGTCTTCGGTTTTCGGTCTTCGGTCTTCGTTTTCATCCTGCTGACCGCTGACCGCTGACCGCTGACCGCTTTTCTGATTTTGCGCCCGCAGGTTTTCTTCCAGCAGCGGGTGACGCGCTTCAACCAGCGAAAGCGTCTCGTCTTCGGAAATCTGCGGCACGACGGCGCGGAAAGCGCGGGCGAATTCGACTTTCGCCTTAATGAAATCGAGTTCCTCGACGGCGCGGACGGCGGCTTCGATTGCCGGAAGCTCGCCGCGCAGCAGCTCGGTCAAATCGAACAGGACGCGGGCGACCTCGCGTTCTTCCTTTTCTTTCAATGCTTGCAGCTCGTTGTTCGCCTCAATCGCTTCGAGCGGCTCGACGAAAACCGTCGCGCCCGAGGAAGAAAAGCCGTGCGCCACGCCCGAAACCTTGCCGCGAAAATCCGCCTTGACCGGCACGACGTAACGCTCGTTGCGCTGCGTCACAATCGCGTCCTGAATCGCGTCGGACGCGTTGCGCATAATGCTTTCCAGCGATTTTGTCAGGCGCGCGCGCTGGTTGTTGATTTCGCGCCGCAGGCGGGCTAATTCGGGCGAAGCCGCGTCGTCAATCTCGCCGCTCGGCAGCAGTTTTTTATTGATGCGCTCGATGACGCCGAAAAGCGACGGCGGCAGGTTTTCGATTGTTTGCCAGAGCACGCGAACGTTTTCCTTTTCCGGCGCGATGATTGAGCGGGCGAACAAAGCCTGGCTGCACAGCCGCGTCACTTCCAGAAGCGACAAAGGTTCGAGCGTCGCGTTGCGGATGCGCAAAACGGCAATCGCGTTCGTCGGCTCGAAAACGTCCGAGAAACGCCACGAAACCTGTTTTTCCTCGTTCAGAAAAATCGTCTCGGTGACGGCTTTTAAATCTCTTTCCAGCTCCAGACGGCTCGTCAAAGGCTGCAAAGAAAGCAGGCGCGCTTTGCCCATCGGCGTCTGTGCGCGGGCGGCAAACAGCGTGAGAAGTTTTTCGTATTCCAAAGTGTTTAAAGATTGCATATTTTCAACAAAATAAAGGTCTGCTTTAGACGACTGAAAACGTTTGTGAGATGGTTTTTACTTCATTATTTCCCGGATTCGTCAAAAAGCGTCTGCGGCTTATTATAATCGCGGCTGAAAATCAGCAAAGGTTTTATAAAATCGCGCTTCATCAGCAGCCACAAAAAACAACCGATGCCGCCATAAATAAAAACCACCGCAAAACAAAAAAGCATTTCCCCCGGCGAAGGACTTCTTCTGTGCGCCATCGCGTTCATCGCGCCGCCTAAAGGCACTCCGGACAGGACTGTCGCCGGAACGTAAATCAAAAAAGCCAGTATCAGCCGGGAAATCATTTCCCGCGCGTCTCTCGTTTTCCTGTATTTCAGAAAGCCCGCCGCAATCGAAAGCAAGGGAATGACGAGAACCAGCAGACACCAGATTAAAAAAGCGATTATTACTCCATTTTCGTGCATCGCGCAGCGTGAAGCGTGAATCGTAAATCGTAAATAGAAAGAAGATGTCTATGATTGCGGATAAATCGATTCACGATTTACGATTTACGATTCACGCTTCACGATTCACGCTTCACGATTCACGCCTCTTTCAGC
>JALZHR010000271.1 GCA_030860665.1 Acidobacteriota bacterium | reverse complement strand
GCTCGGCGCGGGCGTGATTGTCGGTTCGGTGATGCTGATAACTTCGCAGAACGACGACACTGAAGACCCGGACGAAGCCGATTATCCCGAAAAAACTCTGGGAAGCGGAACTGCCGTCGGGAGCAGCCCGGAATTCTCCACCTGATAAAAGTTGACTGACGGAAACAAAGAAAAGAAGGACGCGCATTGATTAAAAATCCGCGTCCTTCTTTTTTTTTGCCCGGCAAAGGCTCTCCGCAAAATCCAGCCCTTTCAGACGTGTTTCATTATCGTTTTTCGCTAACCGGAAAGGGAAAATTCTTTATTCAATCAGCTTAACATCTGCTCGACGACGCCGTAACTCGCCTGTAGAGCGTCGTTTAATTTGCTCGCGTCGGTTCCGCCGCCTTCCGCCATATCGGGCTTGCCGCCGCCGCGCCCGCCGACAATCGGCGCGATTTCCTGCACGATGCGCCCGGCTTTCACCTTTCCGGTCAAATCGTCCGAGACGCGCACGATAAACGAAACCTTGTCATCGTCGGTTCTGGCGAGCACGACGACGCCCGATTTCAATTTTGCCAGCAGCGTGTCGGACAAATGACGCATTCCGCCTTTGTCCAAGCCTTCGACGGTTTTCGCCAGCACTTTGACGCCGACCACGTCTCGCGCTTCGTCGCCGTTTGCAGAACCCGCGCCGCCGATTGCGCCGGTCGCTATTTTCATCTTCAATTCTTCGACTTCGCGCCGCGTGCGCTTTAATTCTTCCTGCAATTTTTCAATCGCCGCCGGTAGATTATCGCGCTGCGTGCGCAGAACGCCGAGCGATTCGGCGATCAATTTTTCGTCTTCGCGAAAACGCTCGAAAGCGTCGAAGCCGGTAATCGCGCGAATGCGGCGAACGCCCGAAGCAATCGCTTCGTCCGAAACGATTTTAAAGCTGCCGATGTCGCCCGTCGCGCGAACGTGCGTGCCGCCGCATAACTCACGCGAAAACTCGCCGCCGCCGACCGACAAAACGCGCACCTTCGCGCCGTATTTTTCGCCGAACAGAGCGACCGCGCCCGAACGCATCGCTTCTTCGATTTCCATTTCGTTCGTCGCCACCGGATGATTTTCCAGAATATACCGATTGACCAAATCTTCGATTTCTTTAAGCTCGCTCTCGGAAATCGGCTGGTAATGCGTGAAATCGAAACGCAGATAGTTCGGCGCGACGACCGAACCCGCCTGTTTGACGTGCGTGCCGAGAACTTCCTTCAAAGCCGCGTGAACCAGATGCGTCGCCGTATGATTGCGCCGCGTCGCATCGCGCTTAAAAACATCGACCGTCGCCGTCACTTCGTCGCCGACCTTCAAAACGCCGCGCTCGACTTTCGATTTATGCAGAACAATGCCCGCAATCGGCGCAAAGGTATCAAAAACTTTAACCTGCGCGTTCGTGTTGAAAATCACGCCCGTATCGCCGACCTGCCCGCCCGCCTCGGCATAAAACGGCGTTTCGTCCAGAACGATTAAACCTTCCTCGCCGACATCGAGCGCGTCAACCTTTTCATCGTTCTTCACCAAAGCCAAAACCCGCGCGCCTTCGACCTCGGTTTTGTCGTAGCCGTGAAAATTCGAGCGGATATTTGCCTGCCGCGACAATGCCGTGTAAATCGGATTGATTTTATCGGCTTGTTTGGTTTTACCGATTTCAGATTTTTGTTGAAGCTGTTTCAATTCCTGTTCGATTGCCAATCTGAAATCGGCTTCCGTGACAGGAAATCCGTTTTGCTCTAACACCACAAACATTAAATCGATCGGTAATCCGAAAGTGTCATACAATTTAGCAAACTCGGAGTTAGGAATATTTTTATCCGGAAAAGATTGAAGAAGTTCATTGAGTTTCTTTAATCCAACCGTCATCGTCGCGCCGAATCTTTCTTCTTCGAGCCGCACCATTTTGCCGATAAAATCACGCTGAACTTCCAATTCGGGATAAGCGTCTTTCATCAATTCAATAACGAAATCGCAGACTTTGTGGAAAAACAAAGTTTCAAAACCGAGATGCTCGCGACCGTGATAGATGGCGCGGCGCATGATTTTTCGCAGGACGTAATTTCTTTCGCTGTTTCCGGGCAGAATGCCGTCGGCGATGGCAAAAGCGGTCGCGCGCGCGTGGTCGGCGACGACGCGCATCGCAAAGCCTGATTGCGTTTCCGCTTCGTAAAATCTTTCCGCCAGCTCAGCCGTTTTATTGATGATCGGCTTGATTAAATCCGTGTCGTAATTGGACGAGACGCCCTGCAAAACCGCCGCCATACGCTCTAAGCCAGCACCTGTATCGACCGACGGCGCGGGCAAAGGCGTCAGTTCAAAAACGCCTTTTTCGATTTCGTTTCGCTCAAACTGCATAAAGACGAGATTCCAGATTTCCATCGTCGTGTCGCCTTCGCCGTTGACGTGTTTCGGATGGTTTTTCTCCGGATTTTCGGGGTCGTCGCCCATATAATAATGGATTTCCGAACACGGTCCGCACGGTCCGGTGTCGCCCATCTGCCAGAAATTATCTTTGCGCCCGAAGCCTAAAATACGTTCGGGGCGCGCGCCGACTTTTTCCCACAGCGCGCGGGCTTCGTCATCAGCCGGAACTTCCGCGTCGCCTTCAAAAACCGAAAACCAGAGCCGCGATTCTTCCAAGCCCAATTCGTTAACCAGAAAATCCCACGCGAAACGAATCGCGTCTTCCTTAAAATAATCGCCGAACGAAAAATTGCCGAGCATCTCGAAAAACGTGTGATGCCGCGCCGTTTTGCCGACTTCGTCGAGGTCGTTGTGCTTGCCGCCCGCGCGGATACATTTCTGGCTCGAAACGGCGCGGTTGTAGTCGCGCTTTTCGTTGCCGAGAAAGACGTCTTTAAACTGGTTCATTCCCGCGTTGACGAACAACAGCGTCGGGTCGTTGGCGGGCAACAGCGGGCTGGAATGAACAATCTTGTGCCCGCGGTCGGCGAAATAATCGATAAATTTTTGTCTGACTTCGTTTCCGTTCATATAAATATACAATGCTCGAATCTTAAAATTTTTTATTATAGGTTCCGACAGGCGGCATTACTCATTTCAAATGGAAAAGGCTGCGCGTCCGTTTTTATCGTAAATATCATTCTGCGGGAAAAGAAATCGACCGTCAATTGCGCCGCCCGGGCGGGCGGTAATGAATGACGGAATGCGAAAGTGCGCGTTCAAATTTCCCGTTTTTGCTTTGCGCCGGTTCGGAAGAGAGTTACAATAGCCGGACTTTGTGGTTTTACGCTCTGCTTCGTCAGCCGCAATCGTCTTCCGTAAAAGCAAAAATCAAATGTTTCAGGAGAAAATTATGTTCCGTTTTCATCATCATCATCGCAGTCGCAATAAATTTATTTTTATCTGGATTTTACTGCTGAGTTTCGGCGTCGCCGCCCAAACCCCGCAGCCGCAGCAGCAGCAGTCCGACCCTTCGCTGCTGAGCATCGACCGGATATTTGAATCGAATGATTTCGCCGCGAAAGGCATCGGCGGGTTCAGATGGCTCAAATCCGGCGACGCTTTCTCGAAAATCGAGCCTTCGCCGACCGTCAAAGGCGGGCAGGATTTGGTCAGCTACGAGGCGGCGACAAACAAGCGCGCGGTTTTAATACCGGCGGAAAAGCTGATTCCGGCGGGCGCCGCCGCGCCGCTGCGGATTAACGGCTACGAATGGTCGCCGGACAACCGGCAGATGCTGATTTACACCAACTCGAAAAAGGTCTGGCGTCTGAACACGCGCGGCGATTACTGGGTTCTGGACATTGCCAGCGGAAGCCTGAAAAAGCTCGGCGGCAACGCTCAGCCTTCGACCTTAATGTTCGCCAAATTCTCGCCCGACGGCACGAAGGTCGGATACGTGCGGGAAAATAACATCTACGTCGAAAATCTGGCGGACGGCAAAATCACGCAGCTGACGACGGACGGCTCGCGGACGATGATTAACGGCACATCCGACTGGGTCAACGAAGAGGAATTTTTCCTGCGCGACTGCTGGCGCTGGAGTCCCGACAGCCGCTCGATTGCCTACTGGCAGTTCAACGCCGAAGGAATCAAGGATTTCGTTCTGGTCGACAACACGAAAGATTTGTATCCGGTTCTGACTTATATTCCGTATCCGAAAGCCGGAACGACTAACGCGGCGGTTCGCGTCGGCGTCGTCAGCGCCGCGGGCGGGCAGACGAAATGGATGAACACGCCCGGCGATTTGCGCCAGCACTATATCGCGATGATGGACTGGACGGACAACTCGAACGAGATTATTCTCCAGCATCTGAACCGCTTGCAGAACACGCTTCAACTGATGATTGCCGACGCCGCAACCGGCGCGGTGAGAACGATTGTGACCGAAAAGGACGACGCGTGGGTCGATGTCCAGATGCCGAAAATGCGCTGGCTGGAAAACGGAAAGCGATTTTTGTGGATAAGCGAGCGCGACGGCTGGCAGCACGTCTACAGCGTTTCGCGCGACGGCTCGCAGACGAAATTAATCACGCCGGGAAATTTCGACGTTTTAAGCATTCAGGCGGTCGACGAAGCGGGCGGCTGGCTTTATTACATCGCTTCGCCCGACAACCCGGCGCAGCGTTATCTTTTCCGCACACGGCTGGACGGCAGCGGCGGAGCGGCGGCGGCGGAGAAAATCACGCCCGATACGCAGAAAGGCTGGAACAATTACAACATCTCGCCGAACGCGCGCTGGGCGATTCACAATTTTTCGGCTTTTTCGACCGCGCCGCGCTTTGAAGTCGTCAATTTAACCGATAAAACGGTCGTGCGCACGATGGAAGACAACGCCGCGCTGCAATCGGCGATTGATAAAATCAAAAAGGGACCGCAGGAATTTTTCCGGATAGACATCGGCGACGGCGTCGCGCTGGACGGCTGGATGCTGAAGCCGCCCGGCTTCGACCCGAATAAAAAATACCCGGTTCTGTTCTACGCCTACGGCGAGCCGGCGGCGCAGACCGTTATCGATTTGTGGGACGACACGAATTATCTCTGGCACACGATGCTCTCGCAGCAGGGCTATATCGTCGTCAGCGTCGATAATCGCGGAACGCCCGCGCCGCGCGGTCGCGCCTGGCGCAAAGCCATCTATCGCAAAAACGGCGTCGTGAATTCCGCCGACCAGGCTAACGCGGTGAAAGCCATCATCGCCAAAATGCCTTACGTCGACGCTTCGCGCGTCGGCATCTGGGGCTGGAGCGGCGGCGGCGTCTCGACCTTAAACGCGATGTTCCGCTACCCGGACATTTATAAAGTGGGAATGGCGGTCGCGCCGGTTCCCGACCAGCGTTTTTACGATACGATTTACACCGAGCGCTATATGGGAATGCCGGACGCAAACGCCGCCGACTACAAACAAAGCTCGCCGATTACTTTCGCGGGCGGCTTGAAAGGAGATTTGCTGATTGTTCACGGCACGGGCGACGATAACGTTCATTATCAGGGCACGGAAGTTTTAATCGACGAGCTGATAAAGCTCAATAAACAGTTCACGATGATGGCTTATCCGAACCGCACGCACAGCATCTCGGAAGGCGAAAACACGACGCGCCATCTGTATAGCCTGCTGACCCGTTATTTGAACGAGCATCTGCCGGTTTCCGCCGAGCAGCAACAGCAAAAACAGATGCAGAAATCCGCTTCGCGATAATCGGCTCGCGGCGAAGCGGATTTTATGAAACTAAGGCTGAGTTTTAAATGTTTTTTATGCCGGTTCGGGGCGATTGCACGCAAAGCAATCGTCCCGAATCAGTTTTCGCCGCCGGTTTCTTTTACTTCTTCGACGATTGATTCGCCCGCCGAAAAATCGCCGCTCGTCCATTGCCATTTTTCGTGCAGGCGAATTCGCCCGTCCGCCAGAATTTCCGGTTTAGAAAAACATTTTCCGGTCATCAATTTGCCGCGCTTATTCAAATGCTGGTAGCGCATTTCGAGCGACGCGTCCGGCAAAACCTTCGCAATCAGAGTGCCGAAAACAATCTCGCCGCCCGCGTATTCCGCCCAGACCAGATTGTCTTTTTGATGATAATGAAAGATTGTTTCGCTCGATACTTCGCCCGTTTCAGAGTTAGAGGCGGATTTGAAAGTGCGGTTGTCGTAGTTGATTGTATTCATTTATTTAACGCAAAGAGGCACGGGCGGAAAAATTGCTTTTTCAACTTAATTTCTCTTTGCGTCCTCGCGTTTAAAAAAATCATTCAAACTCAAAATCTTTGCCCGCCAGCTCGCGCATTTTGCCGCTCACCAAATCGTAGGAAAAGCCCTGCCGCAAAAGAAAATCGTAAAACTTTTTCGTGTCCTCGCGCGTTTCCGGCTTGCCTTTCAGGCGGACGCGTTTGCGGATTGCCTGCTCGACCAAATCGGCTTCCGGCGTTTCTTCAAAAACTTTTTCGAGCGCGGCGTCGGCGGTTTCCTTCGGAACTTTTTTCAAGGCTAATTTTTGTCGCAGAACTCTTTTGCCCTGCGGCTTCTGGCGGATTTTCGAGGCGGCGAAATCCTTTGCAAACTGCTCGTCGTCCAGATAGCCGTATTCTTCGAGCTTGGCGATAACGTAATCGACGATTTCCTCGTTCGTCCAGTTTTTTTCCAGCAGCCGCTCGCGCAGCTCGGCTATCGAGCGCCATTTGAAAGTTAAAAGGCGAATGGCGCGGTCGAAGGTTCGCCGCCGCGCCTTCTCGACATCCTTAATCTCGCGCGGCTCGTCCGCTTCGTCCGCGTCGCCGAAATTTCTTTGTCGTCTCCGGTTGTTTCGCAGCATCTTCTAATAATTATACCGCCAAACGCGCAAAAAAGTCGGATTTGGAAAACCCCGCGAGACGCGATAAGGTAAAACTAAAGAATATGTTGACTGAACAAATCAAGCTGCACGAAAATTTCGGCTCAGCGCACCTCGGCGCGCCGCGCAACGTTCTGGTTTACCTGCCGCCCGGCTACGGCGCGAATCCAGACCGCCGCTATCCGGTTTTGTATATGCACGACGGGCAGAACCTGATGAACCCGCAGGACGCTTTCGGCGGCGTCGCGTGGGGCGTGGACGAAACGGCGCAAAGGCTTATCCTGGCGGGCGAAATCGAGCCGGTGATTATCGTCGGCATTTACAACGCGGGCGCGAGCCGCATCGACGAATACACGCCCGTCAAAAGCGAAGTCGGCAGAATGAAAGGACACGGCGGCAAAGCCGATTTCTACGGGCGAATGATTATCGAGGATTTAAAACCGTTTATCGACCGCGAATATCTGACCAAGCCGGAGCGCGAATACACAGGCATCGGCGGTTCGAGCCTCGGCGGTCTGGTCTCGTTTTATCTCGGCTTGAAGCGCCCGGACGTTTTCAGCCGCGTGGCGGTGATGTCGCCTTCGGTCTGGTGGGCGAACAACCAGATTATCCGCGAAACGGCGAAAATCGGCGAGCGGCTGCCTTTGCGCATCTGGCTCGACATCGGAAAAAGGGAAGGCTCGCGCATCAAGCACCAAGTTCGCGCGCTGAAGGAAATCCTGCTGGCGAACGGCTGGAAAAACGGCTTGGATTTAGCTTATCTGGAAATTCCCGAAGCGCGGCACGAGGAAGCGGCTTGGGCGGCGCGCTTCGACCATGTTCTGCGCTTTTTGTATCCGGCAAACTGATTTTGAAAGTGAAAAAGTGAAAAAGTGAAAAGGTGAAAAAGTTTCGTGGATTTGCTCGACTTGCCTTTTTCGCTTTTCCACATTTCGCTTCTCCGCTTTTCCGCTTATCCGTTTTTCCGCTTTTTCACTTTTTCACTTTTTCACTTTTTATGGACGGAATTTTAATCATCGACAAGCCCGCCGGAATTACTTCGCACGACGTAGTGGCGCGCTGCCGCTGGATTTTAAAGACGAAACGCGTCGGGCATACGGGAACGCTCGACCCGTTTGCGACCGGCATCGTCGTCATACTGGTCGGGAAAGCGACGCGGCTGGCGCAGTTTCTGGATAAGGACGCGAAGGAATACGAAGCGGTCGTGCGTTTCGGATTTGAAACGGACACGGGCGATTTGACGGGAAGGCGAAAGGCTGAAGGCGAAAGGCTGAAGGCGTTTTCAGGCGAGGAAATCGAAAATGTCCTGAAGGATTTTCGCGGCGAAATCGAGCAGACGCCGCCGATGTATTCGGCGAAAAAAGTTGAGGGCAAAAAGCTCTACGAGCTGGCGCGCAAAGGCGTCGAGATTGAGCGAAAGCCTGTAAAAGTTACGATTTACGAGCTGGAATTGATTGAGAGCCGTCAGTGGTCAGCGGTCAGCAGCCAGCCGGACGAAGAACAAGCTATCGAAGACCAGAGCCGGAAGACCGAAGACCGAACGATTCGCGTCGTCTGCTCGGCGGGAACTTACATTCGCACTTTGGCGGAAGACATCGGCAGGAGGCTCGGAACGGCGGCGCATCTTGCGGCGTTGAGAAGAACGCGGGCGGGAAAATTCGATTTGTCGCAAGCCTCGACGCTTGAAGAGCTTGAGGCAATGGTCGCCGGAAATAAACTCGGCGAAGTTTTGATTTCGATGAACGCGGCGCTCTCGCACCTGCCGGAAGTCAGGCTTTCGGACGTGGAAGCGGGAAAAGCGCGAAACGGGATGAAGCTGCGCTTTGAAGCGGCGCAGGCAAGCGACAATCAACCGTTTCGTCTGACCGGCGAAAACGAAAATCTGATTGCCGTCGGTTTTTACGGCGCGGCGGAAAAAATTATTCAACCGAAAGTGGTTTTGGTGTAGAATCTGAAAAAATTAAGAGTTTTAGATTTTGAATTTTGAATGATTGATTCGATAACAAACTTAAAACTCGACGCTCAAAACTGAGAGCTTTTATATAATCGTTATGAAAAAAAGATATTTGGCGGCGGGCGCGGGGCTGGGAGCAATCGGCGGTCTGATTGCGCTGAAAATGCTGACGCGCGCGGGCGAGGTTAACTGGGACGACGTGTCCGAACTGGTTCCGCACTCGGAAAACTCGCATTTTACGGACGTTGACGGCTTGCACCTGCATTACCAGCAGTTCGGCGAGCGCAACAGCCCGGTTCTGCTTCTGATTCACGGCTACACGGCTTCGACCGCCGTCTGGCGCACGGTCGCGCCGCTGTTTGTCGAACGCGGCTTTCAGG
>JALZHR010000267.1 GCA_030860665.1 Acidobacteriota bacterium | reverse complement strand
CAACTACGCTTTTTCGCTCGTCCCGCGCGAGATTTCTACCGGCTTGGACGTAGTCGGCAGCCAGATTGTGCAGGATTCGCTCGGCAACGTCGGGCGCGTTCAGCATTACCCGACGCCGCTGCCCGTGTATTTCAATTTCCTCAGCTCGATGTTTATGCACGGCGGTTTTATGCACCTGTTCGGCAATATGCTTTTCCTCTGGGTTTTCGGCGACAATCTCGAAGACCGCCTCGGGCATATTCGCTACGCCGTTTTTTATCTGGTCTGCGGGTTTGCCGCCGCGCTCGCTCAAATCGTGATGGACACGAATTCGATAATCCCGATGCTCGGCGCTTCGGGCGCGATTTCCGGCGTGCTCGGCGGCTATCTGCTGCTTTTCCCGCATCGCCGCGTCACGGCGCTGATTTTTAATTTTCTGATGCAGGTTCCGGCTTACGTCGCGCTCGGAATCTGGATTGCTTATCAGCTGATTCTCGGCTATATGACAGACCCGGGAACGGGCGGCGTCGCCTACGCCGCGCACATCGGCGGCTTTATAGCGGGCGTGGTTTTAATTAAGTTTTTCGCCATCGGAACGGGCGGCGACCTCGCGCAGAGAAGATTGTGAGCTAGTCGATGCGGAACGCGGAATACGGAGTGCGGAATGATTCCTGAAAGATTTCAGGCGCAATTTGCAGGTCTGCAAACGTAATTTGGAAGCTTACAAACTCAGTTCGTTAACTTCCAAATCGAATTTGTAAGCTTCCAAACGCAGTTTGTTAACTTTCAAACACAGTTTGTTAACTTCCAAATCCAGTTTAGAAGCTTCCAAATCCAGTTTAGAAGCCTAAAAACGGTAGATTTGTATTCAATTAATACAAATGAAGAGACAATCTTCTTCCGTTTTGCATTTTGCGTTCTGCCTTAAAACTCAATCCACTCGGTCGGTTCTTTCGGCTGGGAAAGCGTGATTTTCGTTTCGCATCGGAAAAGCGGCGAGCGGAGTTGCAGGGCGGTTTCAGCCATCAGGCGCGCCAGATGCGGCTCGTTGGCGCGCTGCGACAGGTGAGCCAGAACGATGTGACGCGCCGCGCCGTCGAAATCGTTCGTCAGCCATTCGCACAAATCTTCGTTCGACAAATGCCCGTTGCGCGACAGAATTCGCTGTTTCAAATCCCAAGTGTAAACCGGGCAGGCGCGCAGCATATCGCGGCTGTGGTTCGATTCGATGACGATGCCGTCGCATCGCATCAGCTTTTCCTTTATCAGCGTCGTGATGCAGCCGAAATCCATTAAGGTCGCGACTTTGACGCCGTTGTGCTCGGCGACGAAACCGAAATTATCGACCGCGTCGTGCGGCACGCTGAACGGATGAAAATCAAGCTCGCCGATGCGGAAATCCTTGCCCGAATCAATCTCGACCGTGCGGTCGCGCATCGCGTCGGCGCGCTTTTGCGGCTCGTTGTTGGTCAGGTTCGGCTTTTCGCGCAGGTATGCGTCGCGCGTCGCGCCGGAAATAAAAACCGGGCAGCGCAGGCTTTTCAGCAGCACGCGCAAGCCGCCCGCGTGGTCGCTGTGCTCGTGCGTGATTAAAACCGCGTCCAATTTTGCGCAGTCTTCGCCGACGCAGGCGAGACGGCGCAGAATTTCTTTCGCGCTCAGCCCGGCGTCAACCAAAACTCTTGTTTTTCCGGCGGTGATGAGGACGGCATTGCCCGTCGAACCGCTTCCGAGAACCGTAAATCGCATCGGGTTTATCAGTGGAAGAAAAAAAGATGCCGGGAAAATCCGGGAAGTTTGTTCCTATTTTCCCGTTTCCAGCCTTTTAAGAACGACAGATTAGCACAGAAACAAAAAAAATGCGCCGACGCGCGCCGGAGACTATTTTTATGCTTAAATTTTCCGCCCCTTTGAGGTAAAATCAGCAAAGAATAACAACTATTTTTTCGCTTCGTTCATCTATAGACAAGATTCAAACTCTTGTCTCAAACACCTTGGAGGATTCAAATGTATCGTAAAAACTTTATTGTTTCATTATTTGTTATTGCCGCGTTTTTAACGGCGAGCAGCCTGGTCGCTTTCGCTCAGACGGTCGCGCCGATTCGCGGACGCGTTCAGCTTAAAAAAGCCGATAATACACTCGTTCCGGTCGAGGGCGCGGAAGTGACCGCCTATCGCACCGATATTTCAAAAGGCAAGCTGCCCTCGGCGAAAACCGATAAAAAAGGCTTTTTCAGCTTTGCCGGCGTTCCTTACGGGCAGACGTTCGTGCTGGTCGCAACCGCGCCGAACGTCAGAGCCGGTTATTTTCCGAACGTCAAAGCGAATATGGATAATATCGTCATCGAGGTCGAGGCGGGCGAGGGAAAAGTTCCGACCGAAGAAGAAATCCGCGCCGCGCTGGCGAGCGTTTCGACCACCGGCGAGTTAACTCCCGAAGAAAAGAAAAAACAGGAAGATATAGCCAAGAAAAACGCCGAAATCCAAGCCAAAAACGAAAGAATTAAAAACGCCAACGAAGTCATCAACCGCGCCATCGCCGAAGGCAAGAAAGCCTACGACGCCAGCGATTGGGATACGGCTATCGTCAAATTTGACGAAGGCTACAACGCCGACCCGGAATTTGCCGGAACCGCGCCCGTTTTTCTGAACAATAAAGCCGACGCCCTGAGACAGCGCGCCATCGCCAACTATAAAAAATCCGTCAGCGACGCCGCCAACAAAGACACTCATCTGCAGGCGGCGAAAAGAGATTTTCTCGAATCAGTCAGCGCCAGCCAGCGAGCGCTCGAGATTTTAAAAAATGCGACCGCGACCGAACCGAACGTCCAGAAAGGCTACGACGCGAACAGAATGGTTGCGTATTCGATTATGAACGACACTTATCGTCTGATGATTGAAACCAGAATCGACGTCAGCAAAGTGCCCGAAGCCGTTCAGGTCGTCGACGCCTATGTCACTCTCGAACCGGACGCCGCCAAAAAAGCCAAAGCGCAAATCCAGATGGCTGACACGCTGCGCAAAATCGGCAACTCCGACGACGCGATTCCGCTTTACCGCAAGGCTCTCGAATCCGCGCCCGACAACCCGGATTTGCTCGCCGGACTGGGCTTGTCGCTGTTCAATTCCGGCGTCGTCGCCAACAACAAGGAACAGATGCAGGAAGGCTTGAACATTATGGAGCGTTTCACCTCGATTGCGCCCGACACCCACGCCCTGAAAGCCAGCGTCAAGGAAGCGGTCGATTACCTGAAAAATCAGGAAAAACTGACGCCCCAGAAAAACACCAGACCGGCGACGACCACGAAAAAGCGAACCTAGTTTCGGATAAATCGTCAATCAGACAAAAGGCTGTCACCGAATTTGATTATTCGGTGACAGCCTTTTGATTTTCCGACCCGAACCGCCGCCGCCAGCCGCAAATTTTTCCAAAACAAATCCTTGACACTTTTTAGTTAAACATATAATATAAACAATCAACGATGTTTATCATCGTTGCCAGCACTGTCTTTAAAGTTTTATCGATACTGACAGCCCGCGTTTCCTTTCTCAAACTAAGTCTTTAAATATCACGACTTAATGCGTCTGTAAAAATAAATCAATGTCAGCAAAACTCGGAGAAATTCTTGTCCGCGAAAATTTAATAACTCCACAACAATTGCGCGAGGCGTTGGAATATCAACGTGAAAAAGGCGGGCGTTTAGGGTCGAATCTGGTCAAGCTCGATTTTATCTCGGACGACGTTATCACCGCTGTTTTATCGCGGCAATACGGCGTTCCGTCAATTAACCTGGATTTATTTCACATCGAGCAGGAAACCATCAGCCTGATTTCGCAGGAAGTCGCGCTGAAATATTCGGTGCTGCCGATTTCCAAAGTCGGCGCGACGCTGACGCTGGCGATGGCTGACCCGACGAACGTCTTCGCGATGGACGACATCAAGTTTATGACCGGGCTGAACGTCGAACCGGTCATCGCGTCGGAAACCTCGATTCACGCGGCGGTCGGCAGATACTACAGCACGTCGAAATCCATCGAAGTCGTCGGCGCGAGCGACCGTTTCGAGAAAGTCACCGCGAAGTTCCCCAAAAATGGGAACGGCAACGGGAACGGCGCGGCGAAAACCGAACAGCGGCTGGCGGATTCGGATTTGACGGTTTCGCTCGACCGGTTTCAGTTTGAAAAAGACGCGGGCGGCGAATTTGAGGTCGTCGAAGAAAACGAGGAAATCGACCTTGCCGAGCTTGCCAAGGCGAGCGAGGACGCTCCCGTAGTCCGGCTGGTCAACGTTCTGCTGGTCGATAGCTTGCGGCGCGGTGCTTCCGACATTCACATCGAGCCTTACGAGAAAGATTTTCGCATTCGCTTCCGCATCGACGGCGTTTTGTATGACGTGATGCACCCGCCGATGAAGATGCGCGACGCGTTGATTTCGCGTCTGAAAATTATGGCGAAGCTCGACATTTCCGAGAAACGCCTGCCGCAGGACGGACGCATCAAGATTAAAGTCAAAATCGACAACCGCTCGCGCGAGCTGGATTTTCGCGTTTCCAGCCTGCCGACGCTGTTCGGCGAAAAGGTCGTGCTCCGCCTGCTGGACAAAGACAAGCTGATGCTCGATATGACCAAGCTCGGTTTCGAGCCGCAGTCTCTGGAAATTTTCCAGCGCAATATCGCCAAGCCTTATGGAATGGTTCTCGTGACGGGTCCGACAGGTTCGGGTAAAACCAACACGCTTTATTCCGCGCTGCAGGCTTTAAATACGTCGGAAACGAACATTATGAC
>JALZHR010000261.1 GCA_030860665.1 Acidobacteriota bacterium | reverse complement strand
CGTTAAAGCTGATGATGTGAGCGTAGTGCTGCCTGCCGATAGTATACGAACCGGCGACGTTAAAAAGCCCGTATCCGGCGGTCGGCGTTTCGAGCGGGTAGATGTCCGTCAGGTCGC
The DNA here is from genome assembly GCA_030860665.1 of Acidobacteriota bacterium. Lineage (GTDB taxonomy): Bacteria > Acidobacteriota > Blastocatellia > Pyrinomonadales > Pyrinomonadaceae > JALZHR01. Next base: position 4,403 of record JALZHR010000261.1, on the reverse strand, counting down.
GGTCGCCGACCAGAACGCCTTCGGGACGCAGGCTCAAGCCCCGGTAGCGAATGTCCAGACCGAGCCGCCCGCGCATCGGCGGAATTCGCGGCAGCGGCGTATCGTCCGTCAATTCGGCTCGCACCATATCGAAGCCAGCCAGCACGCTCAGATAATCGTTGACCCTCACGTCCGCGCCGAACTCCGCGCCGAGATAGCGGCTGTTCTGCTGCTCGTAGCGTCGGACGGGAAGACCGTCCATCACGTCCGGCTCGCCGTCCCCGTCCTCGTCCTGCAACGCCTGAAAGACGAAATCGTCGATGCGATAGTAAAAGAAATCGCCCGTAAATCTGAAACGGTCGGAAATGTGCCGGAGCGAAAAATCGAGACCGTTCGAGCGTTCGGGACGCAGATTTTCGTTGCCGACTTCAAAAGAAATCGTGCCGATGTGCGGACCGTTGTTGTAAAGCTCTTCGAGCGCCGGAGCGCGGAACGAATGCGTGTAGTTGACGATGAACGCGCCGCCGCGCCAGAGCGCGAAATTTACGCCCGCGCCGCCGGAAAAACCCGTAAAATCACGCTCGCGCAGCCCGGCGTTTTCCGGTCGGTAGCTGTTGCGCTCGACGCGACCGCCGAACTGAAACCTGACGCGTTCGAAATCCAGTTCTTCGAGCGCAAAAAACGAAAGCGCGCCGTGACTGACCTTGCCCTGAATCAACTGCTCCTCGCCCGCAATCCGGTAATCGCGGTTAAAGCCCTCGAAGCCGAAACGCCCGGTCAATCTTCCGCGCTTCGCCTGCTCAAACAGCGAGCGATACGAAAAAACCTTGTTGTCGAAAACCGTCCCCACTTCGTCGACGCCGCCCGCTGCGGTTTCGATTTCCTTGTGGCGGTAATTCGTGTAATCGAGATTGTAATTGATGCCGCTCACGAACGCGTTGTTCAGATTGCGAAAACCTCCGTTGACGCGGTAATTGTAGCGGCGCATACGAATGTCGATGTCCTCGTCGACAAACGGCAGCCCTTCGCCTTCCTCTTTCCCGCCGCCGCCTTCAAAAAGCGCCGCGAAAGGAATCCCGTAGCGACGAATGTCGGTCGTGTAATTTCCGCTGATAAAAGCCTTATCGCCGTAATAACCGCCGCCGAAAGAACCCGTGTGCGAACGCGTCGCGCTGTTCGGAACGATGCCGAGCGGCGTCGCGTAATTGCCGGATTTCTGCGCGCTCAGGTTTCCGCGTAAAAGCCATCTTCCGAAACCGTATTCCACGCCGCCCGCCAGTCCAGCCTGACGGTCAGCCGTTCCCGCCAGAGCGGTAAAAAATCCCCGAAAACCTTCGTGCGCTTCGTTTTCGTCGTTGCCGATAACGTTAACGACGCCGCCCAAGGCGTTGCTGCCGTAAAGCAAAGTTCCCGGACCTTTGACGACTTCGATGCGTTCGGCGCTGAGCGGGTCGACCGATTCGCCGTGGTCGCCCGACTGCGAGCCGAGCGCGCCGACGCGCACGCCGTCCTGCAAGACCAGCACCCGGTCGCCGTCAAAGCCGCGCACCACCGGGCGCGACGAGCCGACGCCGAAGCTGCGTTTCGTCACGCCGGTTTCGTTTTCCAGCACCTCACCGAGCGAGGTCGAGGCTCTTTCGGCAATGCGCGTCGAGGGAACCGAATTCACCGATTGAAACGATTCGAAAACCGATTGCTCGGTTCCAGCCGCCGTGATGGTCACATCGGCGCGCAGCGTGGAAATCTGCATATCGAAATTCACGGTCGCGCTTGCGCCCGCAGCCACATCGACGATTTTCGTCGCGTCGGCAAAGCCTTCGATATGCACCAGAACCGTGTAGCGTCCGGGCGGAATGTCCGTAAATTCGTAATTGCCGTTATCGTCGGTCGAAATTGTGCGCCTGAGCTGAAGAATCTGCACCGACGCGTCGTGCAGAATCGTGTTGTCGCCGCCGTAAGTCACCTTACCGCTGATTTTCCCGTTAGTAGTAGTCTGGGCAAGCGCCGCGAGCGAAAAAATCGATAATAATGCCGCGAGCGCGAAAAGAAAGCGTATTTGTTTCATATCGTTCGTATAAGTAAATAAAAACCGCAAGAGTAAACAATAAATTTAACAGTGATACGCGCCGCGCGCGGACAGGTTTTCAATAAACGGCTTTAATCAATCAACCAAAGGCGCGCCGCGGACAATAAACGGCTGCGGCAAAACAAAGAAAAAGCGGATTGCCCAAAAAGAACAACCCGCGATTCCGGCTTTTACTTTTGCCTTTTGCCTTTTTACTTTTGCCTTACCAGTTGACCTTGCCTTCCTGCGTCGTATCGATCTGCGCCAGCTCGACGCCTTCATTAAAGAGAAAGATTTTCAACTGGTCGAACAGAAAATCGTGCGAATCGGGATTCGACACGTCCAGCCCGAAATGGTTGATGAGCTGGTTCTGTTTTTGCAGCCATTCCTTCCAGCAGGTCTGACATATTTCGTTGTAAACGCGCGTCCCGACCTCGTTTGGAAACGGCGCGAACGGCAATTGCTCGTCCTTGCGCCCGCAGCGCGCGCATTTGAATTTATCGCTCGAAAATAAAGCCATTTCTCCTCCAAAAAGTAAGCGGTCAGCGGTGAGCGGTAAGCAGTCTTATCCGTTCTCGACCGCCGCTAGATTTATGATTAAACTTTTTCTTCGATAATGCAATGCGATAACAACCGGCGCAAAAACTGCTTACCGCTCACCGCTGACCGCTCACTTGTCTAATCGCCTCTAAAATCTCGTCGTCTTTCGGGCGAAACAGGCTCACGGGCTGAACCTTGTGATAGACGACGCGACCCGTTTTGTCGATGACCACGACGGCGCGCGCCGAGCGCCCGGGCAGCCACGATTTCGCGTCGTAGAGCTTATTGACCTCGCCCTTTTCGTCCGCCAAAAGCCGCAGGGTCAGGTTGTATTTATCCGCAAAATCCTTATGCGACGCAACCGAATCGGTCGAGATGCCGACGACCTCCGCGCCCGTCGCCTCGTATTGCTCCCAGTTGTCGCGCACCGAGCAAAGCTGTTTCGTGCAGACGGGCGTATCGTCGCCCGGATAAAACAACAAAACGACCGTCCTGCCGCGCTGCTCCGACAAATTCCACTCTTTGCCCTCGCCGTCCTTTAAACTGAAATCCGGCGCGATGTCGCCAACTTTCATCGTTCATTCCCTCAATTTATTTGCTGAAGTTCGTTCAGCAAATAATACGACAATTCCTTCTTATCCTGAAAGCCGCCCATTTTTTCAACGAATAGCTTTTGCGCGTCCGGACTCTCAATTTCAATTTTTCGGCATTTGCTCAACTGTAAATATTCGCTTTCCAAATCAATTCCAACAAATCTTCTGCCGAGTAAATTTGCGGCGATTCCGGTCGTGCTCGAACCGGTAAACGGGTCTAAAATCCAGGCGTTGGGTTTTGTCGAAGCCAGAATTATGCGAGTCAGAATCGAGAGCGGCTTCTGCGTCGGATGCTTGCCGCAGGTTTTCTCCCATTTCTGAATTGCCGGAAGCGTCCAGACATCTTTCATTTCATTTCCGCAGTTGATTTTTCGCATTAGTTCGTAATTGTAGTAATGCGAAACTTTTTCGGATTTTCGCGCCCAAATTATCTGCTCGGTTGAATAGGTGAAAGAACGTTTTGCCCAACTCGGCGGAGGATTGGTTTTTTGCCAGGTAATTATATTGAGAATTTTGAATTTTAAGACAGTTAAAATTTGCCCGATTGAAAAAATATTGTGCATTGTTCCGCTTATCCAAATTGTCGCATCGTCTTTCATTTTGTCGCGAGCGAATGAAAGCCATTTCAGATTAAACTCATTAATTTGATAAACGCCCGGCGATTTGTCCCATTCGCCTTTATTGACACTAGAGATTTTTCCGTTTTTAACTGTCAATCCATCGTTAGAAAGAAAATAAGGCGGGTCGGCGAAAACCATATCAAACCTGTGCTCAAACTGCGGCAGAAGTTCGAGAGAGTCGCCGTGTAACAGAAAAAAATTCCTGTCATCTGATTTGAAATAGGGTTTTATCATTTTTCGCCGTTATAACCACATAACAGATTCTTTCAAATTATCTTTTGTTAGCAGCATCATATCCGAAACTGCCTCTTTCAAGCTCGCAGCGAAAAAAACTCCTAAATATGCCTTGTCGTGATTGGCGGGGATAAGACTGTCAAACACTATCACCTGAACCTCATCCGGATTCTCGGCGTCAATGTAGAAATCTAAATTCTGCGCCGGATTTCTCGCTTCGTATATATTTTTATTGAGTTGCGCTATCAAATACCTTTCAATTTCTACATCTCTTTTTTCCATAATTCAATTCCCTCACAGAATCCGAACTATAACATTTTTTTCGCGATGATACTAATTGTATGTAGACTTATTGTATGCAACAGCTAATCT
>JALZHR010000241.1 GCA_030860665.1 Acidobacteriota bacterium | reverse complement strand
AGATTATCCGTAAAACTCCGAACGAAAAATTATACTGGCAGCCGCGCGAGCGGCGCGAGGCGTTGTTTCCGGTAAATTCCTGCGGCGAATATATTCTGCGCTCGGCGGGCGCGATTGAGCAGACTTTCGGCGGCATCACGACGCGCCTCTGGGACGACCCGTTTGAATGGACTCTGCCGGAAGAGCTTTCGACCGGAGATTTGATTCTGGATTATCTGAACGAAGTCGAGGAAACCCGGAAAAGGGGTTTTTCGCTGTTTCAATCCGACGACGATTTGCGCCGCGAGATTCCCGCGCCGGAAAAACTGAAAACGATTTTCGCGCTGCTGCTGGAAACAATCGCCCGCGCCGAAAATTTTCAAGGTCGCGCCGCCGCCGTTTTCCGCGAGTTTTCCGACGAGAAAATCCGAACCCGATGGAGTTAACTGAGAAGTGAGAACTGATAGTTTTTTTTTTGATTTGCGCCGAAAGCGATTAAATCTGACATTTTGCGCCATTTTTCGCAGCGGATAACAGCGGTTTCAAAAATTTGTCGGGTTTCCTTTTAAAACGCCTTGTTTTCGCGTGGAAAGCCGTTTTTTTATTGCTCTTTGTTAAATCGGACGGCTGTCGAGGCGAGTTGGACGACGGGCAAGGCTTTCTCGACGCTGGTCGAGGCTTCCTCGACGATGAGCAAGGAAGCCTCGACGATGAGCAAGAAAACCTCGACGCTGGTCGAGGAAGTCTCGACGGCGAGCGAGGAAACCTCGACGGTCGTCGAGAAAGCCTCGATTATAAGCAAAGTTTCCTCGACGACGAGCGAATATCGGATTGAACCGGGCAATTATTAATCTTTTTTGGCTTTGCGCCAAAACTGCTTAAGATTTTAGACTTTCGGTGCAAAGCCGTTTTTTTTCTTTCGCTGTCAGTTCTCAGTTCTCAGTTCTCAGTTCTCAGTTCTTTTGGTAAATCGAACTTTTTTGTGCGAGAATTCGTTAGCGGTAAAGACGTTCCGAGATTGCCGAATTACTGGAGAAAAAGATGCACTGTCCCCGCTGCGGTCAACAACAGGTTTCCGAAGAGACGCGCTTTTGCTCGCGCTGCGGTTTTCCGCTCGGGCTGGTTTCGGAAATTCTCGCGCACGGCGGCATTTTGCCGCAGCTGCTGGATTTGCGCGATAAAAAGAAAAAGTTCTGGACGCGGCGCAACGGAATAAAAATCGGCGCGGCGTGGTTTCTGGTGCTGGCTGTTCTGATAACGCCGATAGCGGGCGCCGCCGGGCTTGAGGAAGACGCGCTGGTAATTGCCGCTTTCGGTTTTATTACCGGACTTCTGACGGCGATTTTCTCGTGGATGTTTCTGGAAAGCGAACCGAAAACTTCCGCCGCCGTCGCCGCTGAATCGGCTTATCAATCCGCCGGTTATTTAAGCGGAAACGCGGCGCAGCAGAACGTTCTGCCGCCGCAGCAAAGCCAGCCCGTCCAGGATTTCGTTCCGCCTCAGGGCGGCTCGTGGAAAGCGCCGGATACGAGCGAGTTCGCCGTCCCGCACAGCGTTACGGACAGCACGACCCGGCTGCTTCAGAAAGACGAGTAAAAGGAGAAAAATATGTTCTGTCCAGCCTGCGGTCAACGACAAATCAGCGAGGAAACACGCTTTTGCTCGCGCTGCGGTTTTCTGCTGACCGGCGTGACGCAGTTGATCGCCAACGGCGGCGCATTTCCGCCACCGCAAGCCCTGACGTCGCCCGGCGCAAAAAAAATGACGCCGCGCAGGAAAGGCTTGCGGAAGGGCGGAAAGTTGTTTATGTCGGGGATTCTGATAGTCCCGCTGCTCGGAATTATCACAATGGGAATTCTGGATATGCCCGGCTACTTCGTCGGGATTGCCGCGCTGATAACCTTTCTCGGCGGGCTTTTGCGGATGATTTACGCTCTGCTGTTTGAATCGAACGACCTTTACGAAATGACTCTGGAAGAAGAGGCTCGCGGCGCGGCGCAGAATCTTCTCGGCAGGAACAAGTCAGCCGCCGCGCTTCCGCCGCAGCAAACAGTTCCGGCTTCCACTTACGTTCCGCCGACGGCTGGCAACTGGCGCGACACCAACGATTTAAGCGCCACGCCGAGCGTCACGGAAAACACGACGAAATTTCTCGACGAAAAATGAGAAAAATGCAAAACGCAAAATGCAAAGTGCAAAATGTCAGGATTTATTCTTCCATTTTGCACTTTGCATTTTGCGTTTTGCATTAGATGCGTTTACATAGTCGGCTGCGCTGCGGGCGGCGGAGTTGTCGTCGTTCCTTTCGTGCCTTGAAAATCGTAAGTGATATACAGATTCAAAGCGTTGTCTTTAATATCCGAGCGAACGTCCTTGACGCGGGCGCTCAGCGTTCCGTCGGTAGCGGCAATCGGCAGATTCAGAGCGATTTGCTGACCGCGCAGGATGACAATCGGATTGACGCGCTCGTTTAAAGCATTTTGCACCAGTCTCGTAACCAGGTTGCTGAAGAAAGGATTCACGCCGTCCAGATTGACCGTCTCGACGTTGATTTGACCGTAAACGGTCTGCTCCGCGTCGTCGAAATACAGCTTCATATTAGCTTTCGCCCAGCCTGAGAATTCAATGCACTGACCGATAATCGAAGCGCTGCCGCTGAAGGCGAGCGGCGCGATGATTTGACCGGTTTCCAGCCGGACTTCGGTCCTGACGCCGCTGCCTTCGGGCTTGAGCGTGATTTTCCCGTCGCACGCGCCGGATTGAAAAGCGATTTTTTCCGGCTGCGCGTTTTCCGTTTTGCCGGAATTCCCGGCGAGCTGCAAAGGGAAGGCGGGAGCGTTCATATCGCGGAAAATCGTTCCGAGAACCGTGTCGAAAAACTGCTGGTTCAGCACGACGGCAGCCGTTCCGAGCGCGGGAGCGCCCGGTTCGGGCGCCTGAATCGGTCTGCCGGGCGGCGGCGCGGCGGCTCGCGGAACGCCGACGTAAAGATAAAAAATTCCCGCGCCGCCGATTATTAAACCCAGCAGCGCGCCAAGCAGAAAAATTATTGCTTTGCTCATATAAATTCTCCGGAAAAAGAAAACGTATTAAATGCAAAACGTAAAATGCAAAATGCAAAATGGAAGGATTAATTTAATCTTAAATTTTAAATCCTGATATTTTGCCTTTTGCCTTTTGCCTTAAAGACGTTCTGCATTCAATACGCGTTCGTTTTCTCTAATAACGGGTCGGCGAAGTCGCCGGGCTTGCCGTCGTCGTTGTTGTTCCGCCGGTTGTCGGCTGCGACGAGCGCACCATCTGCCCGACAATCGCCGCCGCCGCGCTGAAAACGAGGTTCAGCTGCTGGCGAACTTCTTCCGGCGCGACTTTTCTGAAATCGGTCGGCTCGGCGAAAAGGCTCGGGTCGGCGGTGGTCGAAATGTTGCTCATCTCGGTGCCGACTCTGATTCCGCTGACGCCCTGCACGTTTCCGCCCTGCGACTGCACGACCGTTTCCGAGCGCAGCGGCAGACTCGTTTCCTTATCGACGTAGACGAACGATTCGGTGTTGACCTGTCCGGCTTGCGTTGCGGTGTTGGCGGTCGCGCCGTAGCGGTATTTGATGACGGTGCGCCCGCTCATCTGCTCTTCGCCGACGCGCTCGACGCCGCGAATGTTTTTGACCTGATTGACGATTTCGCCGGGCATCAGCAGCCGCCGCTCTTCAAAACCGAGGGCTTCCTTCGTCAGTTCCGCATACTGCCTGCGGCTCGGCGAGATGATGAATTGTTTTCCGCCTTTATCCAGATGAATCAGCTTTTCGCCGTTCGGCAGGGAAAATTCCATCCGGCGGTCTTCGCCGCTGCGCGCGACGATTGCCTGCAGGCTCGGCACGCTCACTTTCTGGTCGCCCGTCGTCTCGAACTTCAACGTCACGGTCGCCGTATAAACGTCAGGCTCTTTCGTCTCGACGGTCGCGCCGGTCGCGGCGGTCGTATCGGCGTTAGTGTTCGTCGCCGAATTCACGTTTGAATTGATGTTGATGTTCAGATTCGAACTGTTTGAAGCCACCGTGTTGGAATTGCTGTTCGGCGTCGTTGCCGGAGCGCCGCAGCCAAGCGCCAGAGCCGCCGCCGCAAGCGACGGAATCAGAAAAGACAATTTTTTCATAAACCCTCCCGTTTCCAAATTTATTTATTTAGAATAGCGCTTTTATCGAAGTTTCAGCAAGAAAATTATTAAAGGTGCTGAATGCTGAGTTTTCGCTTTTTACTCAGCACTCAGCACTCAGCACTCAGCACTCTCTAATATCCGACCGCTTCGCCGTCGCTGCGCGAATCGATTGCGCCGAGCCGGACGCCGGTTTTTTCTTCGATGGCAATGCCGGTTGCCGAAGCGATATACGGCGGTCTCTCGGCTTGTCTGGACTTATGTCCGAAATTTTCGAGCACTTTGAGCGTGTCGGTCGTCATCCCGAACAGCTCGAAAACCGTTTCGTCCGGCAGCCACTGGTGATGGACGCGCGGCGCGTCAATCGCCTGCTGTATGTTCATATCGTGGTCAACCATATTAACGATGGATTGCAGAACGGCGGTGATAATGCGCGGACCGCCGCGCGCGCCGAGCGCGAACCAGACCGAGCCGTCTTTGCGAAGGACAATTGTCGGCGTCATCGACGAAAGCGGGCGCTTGCCGGGTTCGACCTTGTTGCGCTCGCCCTGAATCAGACCGAACAAATTCGGTCTTCCGGGGCGCGCGGCGAAATCGTCCATTTCGTCATTTAATACCACGCCCGTTCCGCGCGCCGTCACCGACGAGCCATACAAATCGTTTATCGTATAAGTGTTCGTCACGACGTTTCCCTCGGCGTCGATTACGGTAAAATGCGTCGTCTCGGTCGGCTCTCTGCGCGCTGAAAGCTCGCCGGCGCGAACCTGAGCGCTCGGCGTGACGCGCTTCGGATTGATAGAGGCGGCGCGCGCTGCGGCATAATTTTTATCGAGCAGTTTTTGAGTCGGAACTTCAGCAAAATCCGGGTCTGCCATATATTCGGCGCGGTCGGCGAAGGCGCGGCGCATAACTTCGACGAGCAGATGATATTTCGCCGCCGACGCCCAGCTCATCCCGCGCACGTCGTATTTTTCCAGCATATTCAGCGACTGTAAAAGCACGATTCCGCCCGATGAAGGCGGCGGCATCGTGATGACTTCATAGCCGCGATAAGTTCCTCTGAGCGGCGTTCGCTCTTTGGCGCGGTAGTTTTTCAAATCTTCGAGCGTGATTAAGCCGTTGTTGGCTTTCATATCGGCGGCGATAAGCCGCGCCGTCTCGCCTTCGTAAAAATCCTTCGCGCCGAATCGCTGCATTCTGGCTAGCGTCCTTGCCAAATCCGGCTGTCTTAAGACATCGCCCTCTCCAAATAATTTTCCGTTGTTCAGAAAAATCTTTTTGCTGTCTGCGTATCTCGAAAGCTCTTCCTCGTGGTCTTTGATAACATCCGCCAGGCGTTTGGACAGAACGAATCCGTCCTGCGCCAGCCGTCGCGCGGGCTCGACCAAATCAGCCCATCTTATTTTGCCCGAGCCGTATTTTTTAAAAGCCAATTCCAGACCGGCGGGCGTTCCCGGCACGCCCGAGGCGCGATAGCCGACGGTCGATGAGCCTTCGCCCTTGATAGGCTCGCCGTTTTTGTCGACGAAAATGTCGCGCGTCGCCACTTTCGGAGCCATCTCGCGATAATCAATCGCAAACGTGCGCCCGTCGCGAAAGCGAATCAGCATAAAGCCGCCGCCGCCCAGGTTTCCGGCTTCCGGGTATGTGACGGCTAGGGCGATGGCGACCGCGATCGCCGCATCGACCGCGTTGCCGCCGCGCCGGATAACGTCGACGCCGATTTTCGACGCCAAATCGCTCTGCGAGGCGACCATCGCGTGCTGCCCGCGCACCGGCTCGCGCCACGCCGCCTCGACCTGAAATCCGGCGGGCAGACCGGCGAACAGAAAACTAAAAATCAGACAGAAAACGAAAAGTTTTTTTATTGATTTCATAATCTTGGTTTTTTGTTTTTTTCTGATGATACAACAAAACCTGTAAATAACTGATAACTGAGAACTGATAGTTTTCGCCTTCTGTTATCAGTTATCAGTTATCGGCTATCAGTTATTTGTCTTCCACTATCAGTTCTCAGTTATCAGTTATCAGTTAAAAACGTCTTTTTTGAAGATTAAAGTCGATTAAATCTTTAGCAATTGGGACAGAGTCTTGGCAAATAAGGTAAAATGAAGTAAATTAAAGTGTTTCATTCTGACTGAAACATCTCCGCAAATTTACTAAAGTCCGCATAAAATCTCCAGAACTAAAAAAGGTCGGTTTTGGAACAAGGTCAAAGTAGTATGAAAAAAATTATTTCGACGTTTATTATTACAATCCTTTGTTTTTCGTCCGCGCTTTCCGTTCCGGCGCAGAAAAAATCGGGTTTGGCGGCATCGGCTCCGGTTTCGCCGCAGGAAGGCGCTAAATTATTCGCTTCGGCGGCGGCTTACACGGACGGAAACGGCGTCTGGATTGAATGGCGGACGGGAATCGAAAACGAGATTCTGGGATTTCACCTTTACCGCCTCGCAAACGGTGAAAAACAGCTCGTCAGCCCGATTCTGATTCCGGGCAATCTTTCGCCGCGCGGCGAAAAAACGACGCCCGGCAAAAGCTACAACTACTTTGACCCGCAGGGCGCGCTCGGCGGCGCTTACGTTATCGAGAGCATCGACGTCGGCGGCAACCGGCAAACTTCGCCGCAATTTTACCCGCAGCCGGTCGCGGATTTGACCGAAAGAGCGGGCGTCTCGTCGCAGGAACTGCAAAGACGTTACGCCGCCATGAATCCCGACGTTCAAACGGAAAATCTGAATCTGCCGAGCGATTTGAAAGCCGAAACCGCGCAGACAAATAACGCCGTTCCCGCCGACGCGTCCGCGACGCAGAAATGGGTTGCGGCGCAGCCGGGCGCAAAAATCAGCGTCAAACAGGACGGCTTGTATCGCGTCACGCGCGCCGAACTGCAAAACGCCGGATTCAACGTCAACGCTCCGACCGCTAACTGGCAGCTTTACGCCGACGGCATCGAGCAGAGCATCAACGTCGCCGCCAATGGCGATTACATCGAATTTTACGGGCGCGGCGTCAATACTCTGCAAACCGACGCGCGCGTTTATTATCTGGTCGTCGGTGCTCAGCCCGGCAGGCGAATGGCGACGAATTTTATTCGCGGCATTTCCGCCAAAGTCGGCTCGGCGAGCTTTTCGCAGTCCGTCTTCAAAAAAGACCGCGTCAGTTATTACAACGTCATTCTGAACGGCGACGCGGAAAACTTTTTCGGCTTGCCCATCACCACTTCCAGCCCGAGCTCTACGAACTTTACTCTGCCCGACGTGGATTTCGGCGCGCCGACGGCGACGGTCAGAATTGCGATTCAGGGATTTACGTTCGTTGCGCACCAGACGAGAGTGGTTCTTAACGGCACGCAAATCGGCACTTTGACCGGCGTCAACCGCGACGTGATGACGGCGACGTTTACCGTTCCGACCTCGCTGCTGGTCAGCGGCAATAACACCGTGCAGATGACGGCGATGAATCCGGGCGGCGATACCAGCTTCGCGCAGTCGGTCGAGGTTATCT
>JALZHR010000236.1 GCA_030860665.1 Acidobacteriota bacterium | reverse complement strand
TCTCCTATGTTCCCGTGTGTTTTCGCACAGATAATACATAAAGTAATCGCAAGCAAAGTTAAAATCAACAAAAGGTTTTCACTTCATCTCAATTTTGTTCGCTTAATCTTTTTTCAATTTCGCTTTTCAATGTCTCGGGCTTTACCTTTCCCAGGCGCAGATAAGTTATCTCGCCCTTTTCGTTTTAAAGAATCACGAACGGGAGACCGCCGCTCCAATCTTTGGCAATCGAGGAAATGAGCGTGTTTTCATCCGCGCCGATTTTTTATTTTCATTCCGGGCAAATTGAATTAGAATCGCAGATGTTTTACGCCGAATTGCAAAACGGGTGATTTCGATGAATCTTACCGAAAAAAACTTATATATCGCGCTCGCGCTTGTTTCCGCTTTGTTTTTCCTGTTCGTTCTCTGGAAAATTCCGCAATGGCGGAGCGACGCTTACCGCGCGAGGCGCGCGCCCGGAATTATCAATAGTCTCCAGCCGAACGAGCGAGTCCAACTGGAAAGAAACGCCGCCGGCATCGAAAACTGCACGCGCCTGACCCCAGCCCAAATCATCGGCGGTGTCGCGCTAGGGCTTATACGGCGCAGCCAGTCCGCAGTTTAAACAGATTTCCGGCTTGAAGTTCGATAAGCCGCGAACTTTGCCCTTAAGCTTAATTACCGGCGGGCAGCCAGACGGATGAACGAGCCGCCCGACGCCAACCGCGAAATGAGGTCGGATATGCCAAAAAAAAATAAAACGATGACTCAATTGGCAAAACAAAAAGCCGCACCGCAAAACGACATCGGCAGCGAGACGGCAAACCACGCGACGAACGACCACAATCCCGCAGAACCGGCAGTCCGAAGCGGAAACGAAACCAAATCGGACGAAAAAACCGGCAGGCTGTTGTCTAGAATTCAGGGCAGGCATCACAAACCTTTGCCGCAGCCTTTAGATAAAGAAAAAAGCCGGAAATTAGAGTGGGAAATGGACAAACATTTGTCGCTTTTTAAAGATTATTTTGATTACGCAATAAAAATAGTCGGTATTTTTGCCGCAATCGTGGGCGGAATTCTGACCATCGCCTACAGCACGCAGATTTCCCTCGAGCCCGAAGCCAAAAAAATTCTGCTGACGGCGATAGTCGTGATGAGCTATATAATGGGCGGCATTTTTATGCTCGGCGCGGTTCTCTGGTATCTGGTCGTCACCGAAATGAAGTGGATTGCCAGGCAGATTGAAATGATAAAACTTCCCGCAGTGGGTTATTTAAGCCTTCTGCTCGTGATTTTTTCGTTTTTGTTTTTCGCCTTCGCATTCGCGTTGAGCCGCCTGAGGTAACCGGTTTTGCGATTCTCGCGCTACGCTTCGGCAGCGAAACCCGCCGAGCCGCAAACGAAACCTGAACAGCCGCAAACGCAAGTTCGTTAGCAACAAACCTAAGTCGATTAGCCGCTGACGAAAATAATCTGTCTGGCGATTCAAAAATGGAAAACGGGAAGGGAAATTTCACCGCGTTTCCCGTTTTTTCTTTGTCGCTGGCTTTCGCCTTTATCAAACGGGTAAAATTTTGTATGTTCGTAACCATGAAAAACGGTTTCAGACTAATTTTTTTGACGGTATTTTGTTTGTTTGCGGCATCGGTCTGTTTCGCTCAGGCTGCGGCGCAGAACCTTTCGGTCGCGGGCTTGAAGCAAAGCGTCACGGTGCGGCGCGACGCACGCTCGATTCCTTATATCGAGGCTGCCAGCGACGCGGATTTGTATTTCGCGCAAGGGTTCGTGACCGCGCAGGACAGGCTCTGGCAGATGGACTTTTTCCGGCGCGTCGCGCGCGGCGAGCTGGCGGAAATCTTCGGCAAAGTGGTGCTGGAAGAAGACAAACACTGGCGCAGATACGGTTTTGCAAAGATTGTCGAGGAAGGTCTGCCGACGCTTTCGCCCGAGCTGCGAGCCGCTCTGGAAAACTACGCGCGCGGCGTCAACGCCTACATCGCGACTCTGAACGACGAGACTCTGCCGGTCGAATTCCGAATTCTGCAATATAAGCCGCGCGAGTGGCGCGCGACCGACACGCTGATTATCGGGAAAATTCTGGCTGAGGCGCTCAGCTCGACGTGGCAGCTCGATTTGATGCGCGCCTCGGTGCAGAATCTGCCGAAAGAAAAACTCTCGGATTTGACGCGCATCGTCACGCCCAATGACGTGGTGCTGTTCGGGAAAGATTCGGAAAAACAAGCCGCAAAGAAGCAGGAACGCGGAGAAGGACAAAAGGCGGAAAACCAAAGCGGGAATTCCTTATCTCCTTTATATTCTCAGCGCCTCAACGTCTCTGCGATTGAAATAGCCGAAAAAGAAGCGGAACTCAGGCGGGCTTCGCTGGAAAGAATCGGCTTCTACGCCGAAGAACGCGCCGCCAGCAACAACTGGGTCATCTCCGGCAAGCGGACGCTGGACGGAAAACCGATTCTGGCAAACGACCCGCACCTGCTGGCTTCCGCGCCCGGCATCTGGTATCTGTCGCATCTCTCCGCGCCGAACGTGCGCGTCGCGGGCGTGACATTTCCGGGCGTTCCGGGCATCGTGCTCGGGCACAACGAATTTATCGCGTGGGGCGCGACCAACGTCGGACCGGACGTGCAGGATTTATACCGCGAGCAGTTCGACGCGCGCGGGCGCGTGAAAACCCCGGCGGGCTGGGAAACCGTCAAAACGCGCCGCGAGGTCATCAAGGTTCGCTCAAACCCGCTTTCGCCCGCGACCGAGCCGCAAATTTTAGAAGTCGTCGGAACGCGTAACGGCGTCGTCGTCACCGAACAAGCCGGGCAAAAATTAGCCCTCAAATGGACGGCGCTCGACCCGAAAAATCAGGAGTTTGAAGCGTTCTTCGCGCTGAACCGTGCCCGAAACTGGGAAGATTTCAAAAACGCACTGAGAAACTACGGCGGACCGACGCAGAATTTCGTCTACGCCGACACGACGGGAAACATCGGCTGGTATGCGGCGGGCAGAATCCCGGTTCGCCGCGCGGGCGAAGGCGAATTGCCGTATGACGGCGCGAGCGACGCGGGCGACTGGACGGGCTACATTCCTTTTGAAGAACTGCCCAATCTCTACAACCCGGCGGAAGGCTTTATCGTCACGGCGAACCAGCGCATCGTCGGCACGAGCTACAAATACCAGCAGATTTCGCGCGACGTCGCCCCGCCGTGGCGCGCCCGCCGGATTTACGATTTGATAAACGCCAATCCGAAAATCACGATGAACGACGCGCGCGACATCCAGCACGATTCGTTTAACATCCCGCTGTCAAACCTGGCGCGCGAGGTCGTCAAAGTCAGCGCCGTGCCGGAAGTCAGAAAGCTTCTCGGCGGCTGGGACGGGCGAATGACGGCGGATTCGAGAGCTGCGCTGGTCGCCAACGAAATCCGGAGCTGTCTGGCGAATAAAATCGCCGCCGATAACGCAGGCGTGCCGATGCTCGCCATCCGCGAGAGAATTCTGGATTGGGCAATCACGGAAAAACCGGCGCGCTGGCTGCCGAAAAATTTCGCGAGCTATCCGGCTTTGATAAACGCCTGCGAAAAAGAATCGACGGCGAATCTGGAGAAAAGATTCGGCGCAGACCGCGAAAAATGGGCGTGGGGCAATGTCTTTCAGGCTCGTTTCGGTCACCCGCTGGCGATTGTGCCTTTATTCGGCGCGCAGTTCGTGATTAAGCCGGTCGGAATCAACGGCAGCGGGCAGACGCCAAACGTTGGCTCGTATGTCTCGATGCGCCACATCGCCAGCCCCGGAAACTGGGACGCGACACGCCTCGTTATCCCGCTCGGGCAAAGCGGCAATCCGCAAAGCCCGCACTGGAAAGACCAGTTCGACGCGTGGCGCACGGGCAGCCCGCAGATTTTCCCGTTTTCAACAAGCGCGGTGACGAGCGCGGCGAAGGAAGCGATTAGCTTGCAGCCAAAATAATTGTCGGAACAGCCAGCCGCAGCGAGCGAAGCGATTGCGGATTTGGGATTCGGGATTGGTCGTTTAATAACATCAAATCCTAAATCCTAAATCCCAAATCCCAAATCTTGACACCCGCCCGCTACTGCTGGCTGTTCTGATTTCTTGCCAAAAAATCGTTCAGGATAAACGCCGCCGCGTTGCTGTCGATTTGTTTGCGGATTTGACGGTCGTCCAAGCCCTTTTCGCGTAAAAATCTCTCAGCCGCCATCGAGGTCAGACGCTCGTCCTGAAAGTAGACGGGAATCTTGAGCGAAAGGGAAAAATTGCGTTGCAGGCGGCGGGCTTCCATACTCATTTCGCTCTCGCTGCCGTCGAAATTGTATGGCAAACCTAAAACCAGCGCGACCGCATCAAACTCCTCGATTAAAGCAGTGATTTTTCGCAAGAGTTCTTTCCAGCTGCGGCGCGGTATGACGCACAAGGGGCGCACGGTGATTTGCAGCTCATCGCAGACGGCGACGCCGACACGCTTGGTGCCTAAGTCGAGGGCGATAATCCGCCCTTCAGAAATCTCGGAAAAATCCGGCTGATTAATAGTTTCTTTCTCTTGCACGCAAATAATTGATAATTGTCAACGGATAATGGATAATTGCGTCAACATAATTGATATTATCGGTTAAACGGTTGTCAATTATCCACTACCAATAGTGAGGTTTTAATGTCATTTCGCTTTAAGTTATTATTTGTCCTTTTTTCCGCCGTTCTCGGCATCTACGCAATCAGCAACGGTCTTTATAACGGCTTCGACTCAATTCGCGGCTTGTTTTCCACGCGCGCGCAGCAGCCGGTGAACGACGCCGGAGCGCAGATGCGTATTTTTGAAAGCGTGCTTCAGCACATTCAAAACGATTACGTCGACGAGCCGAATCTGGAAAAAGTTCGCGCCGGCGCGCTGCGCGGATTGGCTTACGGGCTCGACCCGTATTCGTCCTATCTGACGGCGGAACAGGTCAGAGATTATCAGGCGAAGAAAACGACCAGCCAGGTCGGCATCGGCGCCGAGTTTTCGCAGGTTTCGGGCTATCTCTACGTTATCTCGGTGACGAAAGGCTCGCCCGCCGAAAAAGCCGGTCTGAAATCGGGCGACGTGATTGAGTATATCGAAAATAAAGCGACGCGCGACGTCTCGCTTTACGACGCGCGCCAGCTGCTGCTCGGCGAATCCGGCTCGAAAGTCAACGTTCGCGTTCTGCGCGCGGGCGCAAAACCGCAGACCATCGCCGTAACGCGCGGAACGTTTAAAGTTCCCGAAGCCGAAGCGCGAATCGAAGCGGGCAAAATCGGCGTCATCAAAGTTTTCAGCCTCGAAGCGGGCGAAGCGGCTGACATTCGCAGCCAGGTGCAGAATCTGCAAAAACAGGGCGTGCAGAAAATCGTTCTCGATTTGCGCGGCGTGGCGACGGGCAGCTTGAACGAAGCCGTCGCGGTCGCCAACCTTTTCATCAAGGACGGCACGCTGGCGCAAATTCTCGGGCGCGAGAATAAAGTGACGAAAACCTTTACCGCCGACCCGAAAAACTTTTTGTACGACGGCAAGCTCGTCGCTTTGATTGATTTGGGAACTTCCGGCGCGGGCGAAGTGGTCGCCTCGGCGATTCTCGACCGTCAGCGAGGCGATGTCGTCGGCGAGCGCAGCTTCGGCGCGGGAACCGAGCAGCAGCTTATTCCGCTGCGCGGCGGCGACGGATTTCTGCTGACCGTGGCGAAATGGGCTTCGGCGAGCGGCAAGCCGTTTCTGGCTGACGAGCGCGCCAACTCGGGCGTCAAGCCGTCGGTCGAAGTCAAGCGTCCGGATATTCCCGAACCGCTCGACCCGGAAGAATTAGCCGACCAGGAAGACGAGCCGCAGCCGCAACAGCCGAACCCGCAGGCGCAGCCTTCGCCGCAGGCGACTCCGAAGCCGGTTCAGCAGGAAGACGTTCAGTTGAAAAAAGCTTTGGAGCTTTTACAGGATAAAGTTGCAAATTCCGGTGCGACCGAGTAAGATATTAATTTAGTGGAAGACGAAAAGGTCGGGTCTCGCCTTGAGACTCGGCTTTTTTGTTTTAGGCGACAAATAAAAGCGATTTTAAAATAAAAAACGTTTGTTCATTTGCCGTAAGATTGCTAGAATCATTTTCCAATGACGACGGACACAAAATTCAGAGTGCGCCCGCTGGAAGAAAAGGATTTCGAGGAGTGGTTTCGTCTGCGAAAACTCCTCTGGGACGAGGCGAGCGACGAGGAGCAGCGCGAGGAAATGCTCGATATTTTCGAGCACACCGAAACGCAGCTGGTTTTAGTCGGCGAAACCGAAAGGGGAAATCTGGTCGGATTTCTCGAAGCGAGCATTCGCCCTTTTGTCGAAGACTGCTCGACCGACCACGTCGGCTATCTGGAAGGCTGGTTTGTCGAGCCGCGATTTCGCCGCTACGGTGTCGGGCGCGAGCTGGTTCGCCACGCCGAAAACTGGGCGCGCAGCAAAGGCTGCACCGAGATGGCTTCGGATTCGGAAATAGGCAACGATTTAAGTGTTAAAGCTCACTCGAAATTAGGTTATACTGAGACTTCACGACTGATACACTGGCGAAAAGAGCTGACTTAAAATGAAGAATTCAAAATTCAAAATTCAAAATTTGCCGTTTATATTTTGCCTTTTGCTATTTGCATCCTGCATTTCCATAACGAACGCTCAATCGACCAACCAGGATTTTCCGACGCCGGTGACGAGCAGCGAAATCAACGGAAAAATACCGGCGCGCGACATCGGCGATGCGCGCCTGACCAATTATTTCTACGTTTTTAACGGCACGCAGGGCGACGTTTTTATCAACGTCACGGCGACGAATCTAAACGGCGACATCGACGTTTTCACCGCCGGAAGCCTCAGACCGCTGACGAAAATCAGTCTCTACGCGGGCGACAGCACGACCGAAACCGGGCGCGTGATTTATCTGCGAAAACCGGAAAGATTAATTCTGCGAATCGAAGGTCGCACGCCTAACGACAACCCGGCGACGTTTCGCGTCAAATTCGCGGGCAGCTTTGTCCCGCTCGAAGCGACAGCCGAAACCGAAGCGCCGAAGCTGCCGGAAATCAAGCCTAACGAAAACAGCAATGTGCGGGTGAATTCCGTCGGCACGATAATCG
>JALZHR010000201.1 GCA_030860665.1 Acidobacteriota bacterium | reverse complement strand
GAACTCCGTCCACGTCGTAACGCCGGACGACGTCCAGCACGACGCTCAGAGAATATTGCTGAACTTCCGGGTCGCTCGGGTCGAGCCACAAATATTTGCCGTATTTTCGCACCAAATCCGGGCGGCGCTTCGAGATGTGATTCGCCGAGACGGTTTTCGCCGCCGGGTGATACGCGCGATACGGGTTGAACCACGCGTGAACCAGAATCCCGCGCCGGTGCGCTTCCGCAATCAGAAAGCGCAAAGGGTCGAAGGCTTGCGCCTTTCCCATCTCGCCCGTCAGGAATTCCGACCACGGCTCGATTTTCGATTCGTAAACGGCGTCGCACATCGGGCGCACCTGAAAAACGACGGCGTTCAGCTTCAGCTCGCGCGCCAGCTCCAGATTTCGCAAAAGCTCTTTTTTCTGGTCTTCGACCGAAAGATTTTTCTTTGTCGGAAAGTCTATGTTATCGACCGTCGCAATCCAGACGGCGCGAAACTCGCGCTGAACCGCAACGGGCGGCGCGGTTTCGGCGCGAACAGCGGCGACGAGCGCCGTAAAAAAGAATAGAAGTGTTAAGAAAAAGCGCATTGATTTTTTCTTAAGTTCAATAAATGAACTTAGCTCTTTTCGATTGATATGGAAATGTTATGAAAAGGCGCATTGATTTTTCTCGTCTGCCTGATGCTCTAACTCTGCAAAATAAGTATAATTCAATTTGAAATTTTTAAGGGAGATTCATCGATGCCGTATCTTTTTCGCTCAAATCTTTTATTTTTAATTCTTCTGCTTTTGCTGCTGCCGCTGTTTCCGGCGGCGGCGGCGGCTCAGTCAAGTGCCGATTGTCTCGTCAAAGTGACGTTTCTGCACGTCAACGACGTTTATCAGTTCGCGCCCGTCGACGGCGGAACGCGCGGCGGGCTGGCGCGGCTGCTGGCTTTAAAAAGGCAAATCAAACAGGAAAATCCGAACACGCTGTTCACGATGGGCGGCGACACGATTTCGCCGTCGGTCGAATCGAGAACTTATCGCGGCGCGCAGATGATTGACGCGTGGAACGCCGTCGGAATAGACTACGCCGTCTTAGGCAATCACGAATTCGACGTGAAAACCGACGTTCTGCTGCAAAGAATGAAGGAATCGAAATTCCAGTGGCTCGGCGCGAACGTTTTCGATAAAAAAACTCAGAAAATCTTCGCCGACACGCCGCCGTTCGTGATTCGGGAATTTGAAGGCGTGAAGGTCGGCATCATCGGTTTTCTGCTGCCGGAAGCGAAGGAAACTTCTTCGATGGAAGAATTTCTGGAAGTGCAGAACTTCTGCGACACGGCGAAAAAATACGTGCCGCAGATGCGCGCCGCGGGCGCGAAAACGATTGTCGGCTTGACGCATTTGTTTATGGAGCAGGACAAGCAGCTCGCCAAATGCGCCGATTTCGATTTGATTTTAGGCGGTCACGAGCACACGCTTTTGCAGTCTTCGTCAAACGGCACGCCGATTTTCAAGATGACTGCCGACGCGCGCGAGCTCGGCAGGTTCAACCTGAACATCAACAAAAAAACCGGCGCGGTCGAAAGTATGGACTGGGAAATCATTCCCGTCACGGACAGGTTCGACCAGACAGCCGAATTTAAGGAAGCCGCCGCCGAGTTCGGCAAATCGGTCTCCAAATACGACGCCCTTTTGCAGGAACTGGCGAAACCGGTCGGCGCGACGAGCGAGACGCTGGATGCGCTTTCGCTTTCGAGCCGCAGCAAGGAAACGAACATCGGAAACTTTATCGCCGACGCTTACCGCAGCGCGGTCGGCGCGGACATAGGCTTTGTCAACGGCGGCTCGATTCGCGCCGATTTGACCTACAATCCCGGGGCTTTGACCAAACGGGACGTGCTTTCGATTCTGCCGTTTAACAACCCGATTGTGAAGGTCGAAGTTTCGGGAAAACTGCTGCGCGAAATCGTCGAGCACGGCGTCGCGCGCAGCGCCGAAGACAACGAGCCGGGTCGCTTTCCGCAAATTTCGGGAATGAGTTTCCGGTTCGACGTGTCGCGTCCGGCGAACAATCGCGTGACCGAGATTCTGGTCGGCGGAAAGCCGCTGGACGAAAGGAAAAATTACACGCTGGCGACTTCGGATTTTCTGGTCACGCGCGGCGGCGACGGCTACACGATGTTCCAGCAGGCGAAGGTTTTGATAAAAGCCGATGCCGCGCCGAAAGATTCGGAAGTTCTGGAAAAAGCCATCGCGTCCGCGCCGAACAAAACGATTGCGCCGAAACTGGAAAACCGCATCGTCAAAACCGGCGCGGCTGGCGGCGGCAAAACGAAATCGAGCTGCCCATAAGAGATTTGGAAAGACGATAATCTTTATGAATCGCCTTATGAATTGCCACTAGCTTCAGCTAGTGGTTCAGATTAGGAAAAGCCAAAAGGCTTTAGCCGAATATTTTCAAACAAAAATCTTTTTGGCTTCAGCCTAAATTGGGCTAAAGCAATAAGGAAGATTGATTTTGACTTAATTCGGCTAAAGCCTTTTCCTTCTGAATCTTCAATCCACTAGCTAAAGCTAGTGGCAATTCATAAGGGCGGCAACTGATAAGCGAAATTAATCTCAAAGCAGTTTTATCAAAAAAAGGAACGGCAAAATACCGTTCCTTTTTTATTATTTAACACTCGTCTGAAA
>JALZHR010000192.1 GCA_030860665.1 Acidobacteriota bacterium | reverse complement strand
TTTCAGAGCGGCTGCGGAATCGGTTTCGGGTAATTGTTTTCGGGCAGCGGGATGAATTCGGTCTCGCCCGGAATCATCGCGAAACGTCCTTCGCGCCAGTCTTCTTTCGCCGCTTCGATTCTGTCGGGCGAGGACGAGACGAAATTCCACCACATATACCGCGGTTTTTCGAGCCGCGCGCCGCCGATTATCATAAAACGCGCGCCCGCCTCGGCGGCGGCTTCGATAATCGCTTCTTTTCCGGCTTCAAAAACAACCATCGTGCCCGTTTCAAATTTCTGCCCGTTGATTAAAAGAGCGCCGGAAAGAATATAAACGCTGCGGTCTTCAATCTCAGCCGGAACGGAAAGCGACGCTTTATTTTGCAGAAAACAATCGGCGTAAACCGGGTCCGACAGGGTTTCGACCGGCGATTTTACGCCGAAAATCTCGCCTAAGATGATTTTTGCGCGCGCTCCTCCGGCTTCGACGACGGGCAATTCTTCCGCCGTGTGATGCGCGAAAGACGGCGCGGTTTCTTCGTATTTTTCCGGCAGAGCGACCCACGTCTGCACGCCCAGCAGGTTTTCGCCCGCCAGCTCGGGCAAATCCGAAACTCTCTCCGAGTGAACGACGCCGCGCCCGGCGCTCATCCAGTTCACCTCGCCCGGCTCGATGACCTGCACCGAGCCGATGCTGTCGCGGTGCGTCATTTTTCCGCCGAATAAAAACGTCACGGT
Organism: Acidobacteriota bacterium; assembly: GCA_030860665.1. Lineage (GTDB taxonomy): Bacteria > Acidobacteriota > Blastocatellia > Pyrinomonadales > Pyrinomonadaceae > JALZHR01. The sequence continues at coordinate 23,427 of JALZHR010000192.1, read as the reverse complement.
CGCCAGCCCGATATGCGGGTGCGGCAGCACGTCGAGCGATTTTCCGCCGCCGACGATTTCGACCGGACCGAAATCGTCGACAAAAACGAAAGGTCCGACGGCGCGGCGTTTCGGAAACGGCAAAACGCGCCGGACGCTCATCGAGCCGATGCTTCGATTGCGATATGGAATAACAAGCTCAATCATATTCGCCGTTCCTTTTTTTGCAGATTATCCGAGCGATTTACGATTACGAATCAGACGGCTTCTTCCGACTCGACAACCGATGAACCCGGCTTCCCGCTCCTTAAAAATTCAAAATTTTCCTTTAATTTATCAATTTCGCGCAATTGCCCGATAAAGAAGCTGTTGCCGTTTCTTTTATCGAACAGCCGAGCCATTTCCTCAGATTCCTGTAAGAAACTCCGGCGAAGCGTTTCGGTTTCATAAACGCCGCCGTCGTTAAAATCCTTGCAGCTGTTCGGCAAAACCAGCTTGATTTTTTCCCGTTCGATGACGTTCAGCAACAGGCAAACGGCTTTGTAAAATTGAAATTTGCTGTATAAATCCTTTGTTTCCAGCGCCCAGCTCAAGTGTTTCTCAAACAATCGCGTTCCCTTTCTGGTTTTTCCAATCAGCGCCAGAAACTGAATCTGCTGAGCGACAGTCAAAAGAAAATCTTTGTTGCCGGAAACCAGCTTATAACCTTTCGTAAAACATTCCGAAGCGACATCGACCTGATTCATCCGCAGCAGCGGTAAAAGCACGCTTCCCAGCGTCAAATGAGGAATTTCCGAACAAACCCGGTCGCCGTTTAAAATCGGTTCCGCCATCTTGAGGGCTTCTTCGTCGCGCCCGGAAGATGCTAAATACTCCACCCGCCGGTTCGTCTCGCAAGCCAGGCAATCGGCGTATAAATCACGATTTTCGGTCAGCCATTTCCGGTAATATTCATTAGCTTCTTCAAAATTTCCCGAACTCAGCTCAAGTGAGCACAATTCGCCGTAAATCGGTCGCAGAGAGATATTGTTCTGCCGGTAGCGGCGAACGGCGTCGGCAAAAATCGAATCTATCTGCGCCCGCGAAACAGCCGGAAAATGATGGATGTTGTTAAGAATCCATTTATACTGCCAGAAAAGCAGGTATTCGCTAAAGCTGTCCGGGTTCTCGTCGTATTTTTTCAAACACCACGAGTAAGCGACAATCGCCTTTTCGCTTTCGCCGCCGTGAACCGCGGCTCTGATAAGCTCGCTTCTGGCTCGGAATTGCAGCTTCAAATCGCCGTTCAAATCAGCGAGCCGAACCGCTTCCTCGGCAAGCGCGATTTGCGCGTCGCCGTGCTGCATTGAATAAAGCTCGATTAAAATCGTGTAGATTTTTTGCGAATCGACGCTGCTCATTGAATCCACTCTCCTTCGACGTCAAAATCCGCACTGTGTTCCAGAAGCTCGAGCAGGCTTTCGTTCAGCATCTTCATTTCGCCGCTATCCAACGGGCGATGACTGAGCAAAAGCGCCTGAGCGTATAGAATTTTAACCGCCAGTTTTTGCAGATTCTCGTTTTTCCCGCGGCTGATTTTGGCAATCAGAGGATTTGAATAATTAAAACAAAGCTGCGAATATTCGTCCTGCGCGGACGGCAAATCGATATTGTCCAGAACCGATGACCAAAGGTCGTCGACCACCTGTTTGGTCTGCTCGACCGAACGGCGAAAATTTGCCTGCTCGTCGACCAGATAAATCGCCGGAAGCTCCGACGGAGAGAATCTTCGCATATCGGTCTGGCAGCGAAAAGGCTTCAAAGCTTCGTCCGCCGCCCGCAGAAAGTCGGCGGTTTCTTCCTGTTCGTCGAGCGTCAGATAACTAAAAGTCTGCGTAAACCGGGCGGGCGTGACTTCCTCAACCGGAATATCGAGAAACATTCGCTGATGCCTGACGAGCAAATCCGCGTCGTAAACATACGATGCGTTAATAACCGAAAGTCCCTGCGCGAGAGCGACCTGCGAAATCTGCCGAAACTGGTCGTGGTTTTGAATAAATAAAATTCTCTCGTTGCGTTTTTTATATTCGCCGAGCGATAAATATCCGGTCGTCGTCTCAAACGGCAGCCAGTCGATAAACATCCGGTAGAAATCGTCGTCTTCGACCGCCAGAGCCTTGATGGAAAGATAATGAATCGAAATCAGCCTGCGCAATTTCGCTGGGTCGTTCTCCGCCAGCTCGAGCAGGTAGCTGCGCAGCTTCGAGCCGAGCGCGGCGCGCGTCGCAATCAAATCTTCATCTTCGTAAAAGGCTTCGCGCGAGGCGGTCGGGCGCAGCCGATTAACGTTGACGATACTTTTCACGAAAAACGCCCATTCAGGCATCAAGCCTTCCGCGTTTTCCGACAAAAGCATATTTTTCAGATAAACGCGGTGCGTTTTTTTGCTCGCCAGGCTCGGCGAAAACGGCAGGACGAAAGCGACGCCCTCGACTGCGCCGTCGGGCGAGCCGAGCTTGATAAAATCAATAAAATCAATCTTAAAAACGCTTCTGCCGTATTCGATAAAAGCCTCGCGCTCTTCCGCCGCGTTAAAAAATCTTTCTTTCCAGGGCGGCGGTTCGTCGTTGATTTGCGCCGAATCATTGAAAATTATCGGAAACGGCAGCAAACCGCCGAAGTTTTTCAAAATCGTTTTGACGAATTCATCTTCAAAATAAGTTTCAAAACCGGGCTTGCACTTTAATAAAACCTGCGTTCCGCATTCGATTTGCTCGCTCGGAGCGGAAATCGAATAACTGCCGTCGTCCACGCCGCGCCATTCTATGGTCGGGCTGTTTTCCCGAATCGAGCGTGTTTTCACCAAAATCGTGTCGCTGACGACGAAACAGGAAAGCAGCCCGATGCCGAACTGCCCGACAAAATCGGCGTCGTAGATTCTGTCGATTCCGCGCTTGGAAGACTTTCCGATAGTCGCCAGAAAGCGGTGAATTTCATCTTCGGTTAAACCGCTGCCGTTGTCTTCAAACAGCAGACACGGAACGCCTTTTTCATCGCGAAATCTCCTGACCCTGATTTCGCCCGGATGATTCGATTCCAATGACCTGCGCGCCTGAATCGCATCGACGCTGTTCTGCAAAAGCTCGCGCAGGTAAACCTGCGGGCTGCTGTAGAGATGTTTGGACAGCAGCTCGATGATTCCCGATAAATCAATCTGAAATTTGTAAGACATAAATTATTTGAGGGCGGGAAATCAGCCGAGCATTTCCCTGAAATTATCTTCGTCCAGGATTTTCACGCCGAGAGATTCGGCTTTCGTCAATTTCGAGCCGGCGTCTTCACCGGCAACGACGTAATCGGTTTTCTTGCTGACGGACGAAGCGACGCGCCCGCCGCGTTCTTCAATCAGCTTCGCCGCATCGTCGCGCGTAAATTGCTCCAGTTTCCCGGTCAGGACGAAGGTTTTTCCGGCGAAGTTTTCGTCGAGATTAGCGCCCGCCGCGTCGCCGTCGATTTCGGTTTTCACGCCCGCCGCTTTTAATCTCTGAATCAATTCACGGTTGCGCGGGTTCTGAAACCAGTTGAAAACGCTGACGGCGACCGTCATTCCGATTTCGTGAATCGCGTCAAGCTCTTCGACGGTCGCTTCGGCTAAACGGTCGATGTTTCGATAATGATTCGCCAGAATTTTCGCGTAGCGCTCGCCGACGTGGCGAATGTCGATGCCGTATAAAAGCCGCTGCAAGCCCCGCGTTTTCGACGCCTCGATTTGATTTATCAGGTTCGTCGCGCTCTTCTCCGCCATTCGTTCCAGCTCGGCAATTTGTTCGAGCCGCAAATCGTATAAATCAGCCACGTTTTTGACAATTCCCAAATCGACCAGCTTTTCGACGAGCACGTCGCCCAAGCCTTCGATGTCCATCGCCTTGCGCGCGGCGAAATACAAAATTCGCGCTTTAACTTTCGCCGGGCAATCCGGGTTCGTGCAGCGTGTGACGGCTTCGCCTTCGGGGCGCGTGACGGGCGACTGGCAAACGGGACAGTTTTTCGGAAATTCGTATTCGCGCTCGCCGCCCGTCCGGCGCGATTCGATAATTTGCAGTATCTGCGGGATGATTTCGCCGGATTTTTCAATCAGAACGTAATCGCCGAGCTTGATTTTCAATCTTTTAATCTCGTCCTCGTTATGCAGCGAGGCGCGCGAGACGACCGTTCCGGCGAGCAGAACCGGCTCTAAAACGGCGACCGGAGTCAGCGCGCCCGTGCGCCCGACCTGCACGATGATGTCGTTCAGGCGCGTGGTCGCCTGCATCGCCGGATATTTATAGGCGATTGCCCAGCGCGGCGCTTTGGTCGTCGCGCCGAATTCCTGCTGCAGATGCGTCTGGTTGACTTTCACGACCACGCCGTCGATGTCGTAGTCGAGCGAATCGCGCTTGATTTGCATCGAATTGATAAAATCGACCAAATCCTCGAAATTTCCGCACAAAGCACGGTTCGGATTGACGTTGAAGCCGCGCGCTTCGAGCCATTCAAAAATCGCCCAGTGCGTCGGAAACATTTTCTGATTCCCGCTCAGAGCGTCATACGGAAACATATCCAGCCGCCGCCCCGCGACAATCGAAGCGTCCAATTGGCGGAGCGTCCCGGCGGCGCAGTTGCGCGGGTTGGCGAAAGTTTTTTCGCCCTGCATTTCCAGCTCGGCGTTGATTTTTTCAAACACCGAGCGCGCCAGAAAAACCTCGCCGCGCACCTCGACGCGTTCGGGAAAATCGCCTTTTAATCTGAGCGGAATCGTGCGAATCGTTTTGACATTGCTGTAAACGTCGTCGCCCACGCTGCCGTCGCCGCGCGTCGCGCCCGCCGCCAGCACGCCGTTTTCGTAATGCAGCGCGACGGAAAGCCCGTCGATTTTCAGCTCTGCGACGTAATCGAAATCGCGCCCGTCAGCCAGCCGTCGGATTCGCTCGTCAAACGCCTTTAAATCTTCCAAATCGTAAGAATTATCCAAAGACATCAGCGGCACGCGGTGAACGAAAGGCTTGAAGCCCTCGGCGCGCCCGCCGACACGCTGCGTCGGGCTGTCGGGCGTGATGAATTCGGGATTTTCCTCTTCGAGCTTTCTCAGCCTCGCCAGCAGTGCGTCGAACTCGGCGTCGGCGATTTCCGGCGCGGCTTTCTGGTAGTAAAGCTCGTTGTGCCGGTCGATTTCGGCGCGCAGAGTTTCGATTTCGGTTTTGATATTGTTTTCCGCCAAATCAAACAAATTCATAGAAAAATTTTAACGCAAAGGCGCGAAGGCGCAAGGAGGCAAAGATTAAAACGAAACAATGAATTCCCGACGCGGAACGATTACTTGCTTTAACTCCGCATTCCGCGTTCATCATTCCGCATTTTCTTTCTCTGCGGCTGATTATTCTTCAAAAAGCAAATATCTCGGATTCGTCTCGCTTCGCTCGAAGCCTTTGCAAATTAAGCCTTCGGCAAAGGCTTTCTGAAATTCTTCTTTGACTCTCGCCTGTTCGGCGACGGCTTTTTCGGGATTTGTCGCGACCAGATTGTTCCAGTTGTTCGGGATTTCGATAGTGCGGGCGACCTTGCCGGTTTCGGCGAATTTTTCGCCTTTCGAGAGGGCGACGACTTTCGGCGCTTCCAGATGCCATTCGGCGTACAGGCGGTCGCTGTCGAGTCCGACGGCTCGGTTCTGCTCGGCTGAGGTCGAATAATCCGTGCCGTAGAAATTCGGCATATAAGTTTGGACGACGACGCCGAGACGTTCGAGATTGAAAAAGGCGTTGCGCGCCTGCACGGGCTGATACGTCCACTTGATGTAAGTTATGCCTTCGCGCAGGGCGCGCTCGCGCTGCGCCCATTTCAGCCGCGCGCCTATCCGCAGATTTTGAAATTCCTGCCGGACGGCGGTCATATGCGAATAAAACGCGCGCTCCGTGCCGCCCGCGCCGCCGCGAAACATCGGCACGCTCAAAACGAAGCCGACGAGCTTTTCACCGGCAAACGCGCCGAGCGTCCATCCGCCCGCATATCTGGTCACAATCAAATGCCGGACGGGCGAAATCTCCAGGTCCGGCGAAGCGAAAACTTCCCTTTGCAGCGCGACGCAGTCGGTCAATTCCTCGACCGTCGTCATCTCGCGGATTTCTATTTCGTCGTTTTTCATTCAGCTTAATTTACGGCTTTGCACAAAAATAAGAAAACAGTGATTAATCGGAAGGAAAACTTTAAATTGCAAATTCTAAATTGTAAATTCTAAATTATCGCGGAAAACATTGTCCGAATAAATTTAGAATTTATAATTTGGAATTTGCAATTCCCTTTCGCCGATTTTTGTCCGATGCGCTTAATTTTATTAAACTACTGCCGCCGCCGCTTTTCTCCGGGTTAAATCTCGAATTCGTCGAACCAGTCTGCTGAAACTTTCTCAATTTGTTTCGAGGCTGTCAAATTCGCAATATCGGAAATAAAATTTATCAAAACCAGCTTTCCGGCGGCGCGATATTTGGCGGGAATTTCCGCGCGAAGCTGCCGTAGGAACGGCTCGGCGTTAATGTCAATCTTGAACAAAACCAGTTTTTTCGTGCGCGTGTGCTTTAAAATCCAGCCGGTTTTGCGCAGCGAGTTTGCGCCGCACTCGCCCCAGAAATCGAAATCGCCGTCTTCGCCAATCGCAATTAAATCGGGCTTGTAGCGCAGACCGACTTTCACTTCGATTTCCAGATGCGGATATTCGCCGCTGAACATCGTATACGCGAGCGCCTTCATCAGCACGTGCTCGTAAGATTCGCCCGGTCGCTGCCACAGCCGCACGCGCTTTCCCGCCAGTGTAAAATCGTGAAGCATCGCTTTTTATATAACAAAATTAACATAAACTATTCACTATTCGCCGCCGAATCTGTTATTATTAAACGCGGGGTAAAGCGATTTATCCCGTTCAATCCGAATATCTTCCGCATACATTACCGAATAATTCAGATGTCTTCTTCCCCGAATAATCTCGAAATACAAGGCAGTTTGCACGAGCATCCTTTGGCGGAGCTGCTGGTCGAAGCCGCCGAAGCGCGACTGACCGGCTCGTTCCGGCTCGGCTCGCAGGCGGCGCAGAAAGCGATTATCTACCTGCGCCACGGTGAGATAGTTTTTGCCGTTTCCAACGCGCGGCGGCATCGATTGTTCGAGCTGCTTGTCCAGAACGGCAAGCTGACGGCGGCGCAAGTCACCGGAATTCCGAATTTTACCAACGACCAGGCTTTGAGCGAGGCTCTGCTGGCGCGACAGACGCTCTCCGCCTTCGAGCTGCACAAGGCGTTTACGCGGCAGGTCGAAGAAATCGTCAAATTCGCGCTCGAATGGGACGAGGGCGAATGGACTTTCAGCGCGCTGGTCAGAATCAAGGATTCCATCAATTATAAAATCGACACCCGAAAAATTCTTTTCGATTACGCGCGCGGTCTTTCGCCGGACAAAATCGTCCGCCGTTTCCGCAGCTTTTACGAAACTTTCGGCGCGAATCCCGCGCCCGACGCGCAATTGCAGCTCGCGCCGCAGGAAGCGTTTCTGCTTTCGCGGTTTGAAAAATCCTTTTTGAAAATTCAGGAAATCGTGACCGTCGGCGGCTTGCCCGAAGCGCAGACGATGCAGGCGCTCTACGTTCTGTGGCTCGGCGGCTATCTCTACCGGCAAAACTGGAACGCCGCGTTTCCCGAAAGAAAAATTTCCGCGATTCTGTCGGCAAAGCTCGCGCTCAAATCCGATGAAATCGCGACGGCGGCGGCAGAGGCAGAAGAAACCGCCGCGGTCGCCGAAGAAAAGCCGCAACAGCAACAGCAGCAACCGCAGCAGCAATCGCCGCAGTTTCAGCAAATCAAAGCGGAAATCGTCAGAACGGCAGCCACGACGAACGGGAAAAAGGAAGAAACGGCAAACCCGCCCGCCGCTGCGCCCGAAAACGTCAAAGCAGCGCCCGACCACGCCGAAGAACGGCGGCTGATGGAAGATTATCTCCGGCGCGTCGAAAAAGCCGAAACGCTCTACGAAATTCTCGGCGTCGCGCCGCAGGTCAAAGCTTCGGAAATCAAAAGCGCCTATTTCGCGCTCGCCAAACGCTTTCACCCCGACCTTTTTCATCGCGAGTCGGGAACGGAAACGCACCGGCGCATCCAAGCCGCCTTTACGGAAATCGCGCACGCCTACGAAATTTTAAAAGACGAAAGCTCGCGCGAAATTTACGATTTCAAAAACCGCGAAAAAATTTCGGCGAAAGCTTCGTCGTCCGCGTCCGCGGCAAATTCGCCGAAACCGAAGCCGCCGGTCAATGCCGCCGAAGCGCAGGAAGCGCAGGCGAAAGAAAACTTCGACAACGGCTACAGCTACCTGATGGACGGCGATTACGAGGAAGCGCTGCCGCTGCTGGCGCGCGCCGTTCATTTAGCGCCCGCCAACGCCCGCTACCACGTTTACTACGGGAAAGCCCTGTCGGCTAACGAAAAATCGGTGCACAAAGCCGAAAGCGAGATGCAGGCGGCAATCAAGCTCGACCCGAACAACTCGGTTTTTCGCATTATGCTCGCCGAATTCTATATCGAAATCGGGCTTTACCGCCGCGCCGAAGGCGAGCTGCAACGACTGCTCGCGATGTTCCCGAATAATAAAGACGCGCAGAACCTGCTCGACAGTTTGCCTAAGAAATAGTAAAACTCTAAAAATGAACTTTTATTTTTGGTCTTTGGTCTTTGACCTTTGACCTTTGTTTTAAGTTTTTACAATCAACGTTTAAACTTAAAATTTCAAAGGTCAAAAATCAAAAATTAAAGGTCAAAGACCGATTTCATTATGCAAACTGTTCAGGAAACCAGCAGCACGGACGAGCGGCTTCTGACGCTCGCCGCCGAGATTGACGCGTTTGAGGGCTATATGCACCCGCACGCGGCGCGCATCGCCGCCCTGGCGGACGCGGTAGCGAAAAAATTCAATCTCTCGCCGCACGACCGTTTTTCTTTGCGGCAGGCGGCGCTCGTCCACGACATCGGCGAAGTCGTGATGAACCGCGATTACATCAAGGCGAGCCGCGCCCTGCGCGGCGACGAGCGCATCGATATGCAGCGCCACCCGGTCATCGGTGAGCAGGAGGCGGCGCGGCGCGGTTTTTCGCGCGCCGTCCAGTTGCTGGTGCGCTGGCATCACGAATGGTGGAGCGGCGCAGGCTACCCGGATGCGCTCGAACGCGATTTCATCCCGCTTGCCGCCCGTATCCTGCGCGTCTGCGACACTTACGCGGCGCTGACGGACGCGCGCCCTTACAAGGCGGCGATTTCCGAGACGGAGGCGAAAAAGTATCTGACCGAATGGGCTGGACTGGAATTCGACCCGCTGGTCGTCAAAATTTTTCTCAGCCTGGAAGGCTTGAAGGAGCTGGCGTCGTTCGACGTGTCCGAACAAGTCCGTATGCCTGAACCGTCAATTTCAGACGCGCCGGAAAACGAGCCGGTTTTTGCCGCCGGTGCGGCAGCGGCGACGGAAGAAACGGAGAGAGATTTCGGCGGCATTAGCGAGACGAAAGAAGATTCCGCCGCCGGCGAGGAGCCGAAAGAGGATTTCAGCGGTAACGATGAAACGAAAGATTATTTCGACGGCGGGAGCGACAACGACGACAGCGACGAAAACAGAGCCGATGATTCAGAACAAAATTCGCCTTATTCGCGGCTTTGGGACGACAATAAATAATTGAATGAAGCAAACGTCGCTTTGATTGATTGGGCGGCGTCACCGAGATAAAAACCGCCGACGTATTCGTGAATATGATTCCATCAAAAACAACATCGCAGGGCTGGCTCGCATTTGAGCTGAACGTTCTGCGCCGCCTGCGCTTCGCTTCCGCCGCGCTGCCTTTTACGGGCGAGCCGAATCTCGGCGCGTATCTGAAACGCAGCAGCGTGCGCGTGCTGGCAAACGATTTGACGCAGTCGGCTTTCGTCAAAGCCGTCGCCGCGATTCAGAACAACAGCGAGATTTTGTCCGACGAAGACGTGGAAATAATTCTGGAAGACGCTTACGTGCCGCGTTACGAATTGCAGAATCCGGCGCTGCGAAACTGGTTTAACGAAACCGACGCGTGGTGGTTCGACAACGTGCGCCAGAATATCGAGCGGCTGCCGTCGCTGTTTTCCAGGGCGCTGGCGATGACGCTGGCGATGCAGGCGGGCAATTATCTTTTGTCTTTCACCGAGGAAACGCGCCGGCTGCGCCAGCCGCTTTCAAGCGTTTTTCGCCGTCTCCGCGCGGCGTTTCCCGCGCCGGTCAACAACGGTCAGAACAACGTCTGTCACAATAAAAACGCGATTGATTTTATCGCCGAGACGCGCGCGGATTTGATGTTTCTGCGCCTGCCGCGCCTGCATAATCTGAGTTTGCGAAACGAGCTCGGCTGGCGCGCGTGGCAGGAAGAATGGCTGCAAGCGGGCGATTCCTTCTGGGCTGATTTGGAAAAGGCGCAAACCGGCAGGCTCGGCGCGCACGTCGAAACCAAATATCAATACCTGCGGCTGGTCGAAGATTTGCTGAAAACCGCCGCGCACATCGAAAAATGGGCAATCGCGCACACCGAAGACGGCTTTATCTCGACCCAGGAGCTGGTCGAAACCGTGGGGCGCGTCCGCCACGTCGATACGATTTATACAAAGGATTTTTCGGAGCTGACCGGAATGAAAGCCGTGATTATTACTGCGTAAAAAGAAACGATGAATGCGGAAGCCGCAGCGAGGAATTGCAGTTTCAATCTATCGAATTCCTCGCTGCGGCGTTCATCGTTTCTTTTTCCTATGCTTCGGCGGTCGCCGTTTCGGAATTTCCGACTTTCGCTTTCGAGCTTCGCGCGAACCACAGAACGCCCGCGCTCGCCGAAAGAACGCCGGAGATAATCGTCAGCATTTCGGGCGTAATATAGTATTGCGAAACGCCCGCCAAATAACCGGAAACGCTGAACATCGTAATCTCCGCTCCGCGGTCGATCGTCAGAATCCGCCCGCGAATGTAGTCGGGCAGCGCGCGCTGGAGCATCGTTTCCTGCACGGCGTATTCCACGCCGACAATCAGGCGCGAAATAAACGCGAAAAACAAAACCAGCCACAGCGAAGGCATAAAGCCCGCCACCGAAAACAACAAGCCGTGAACGATTAAGCTCCAGCCGATAAAGCCGGTCGTCACGTTTTTGCGCTCGACCACCGAATTGACCCGGTGAGCGATGAACATTCCGAAAGCCAGCCCGAGACCGCTCGCCACCCACAAAAGCGCGACCGCCAAATCGGGATTCCAGGCTTCGCGCTGCGGGAAAGCCACGCCGCCCAGCCGCTCGAAGACGATGTTTATCGCGCCGCCGCCCGTCGCCCAGATGATGTTCATCAAAACAATCGTCATCACGAAAGGCTCGCGCCAGAAATAAAACATTCCTTCCTTTAAATCGCCGAAAAACGAATCGTGCTTTTTCCGCTCGGCGGTCTCCGGCTCGCGCACGGATTCTTCGGGAATCAGCCAGACGGAGTAAGCCGAGACGAGAAACGAAGCCGCGTTGATGATAAACGCAATCTGATAGCCGAAATAAGCCGCCGCCAGCCCCGCCAGCGCCGAGCCGATCGCCATCAGCAAAAAGCGCGAGCTGAACATCAGCGCAGTTCCGGCGAAAAGCCCTTCCTTGCCGGAAATATTCGGCGTCGCCGCGTTTTTCGCCGCTTCAAAAAACGCGCCGCCCGCCGACAGCAGCGTCGTCGCTAAGTAAGCAATCCAGAGATTTTCCGGCTTGGTGACGAGCAGAAACATCAGCGCCACGAAAACGCGCGCCAAATCCGCCCAAATCATCACCTGACGGCGCGAAAAGCGGTCGACGAAAGTTCCCGCCAGCGGCATCAAAAGCGAAAACGGCAGCGTGCGGCAGACGACGAAAATGCCAGCCGCTGCCGGAGAAGAATCCGAAACCACGCGAATCAATCCCAAACCCGCAATAAAGTTGAACCAATTTCCCAGCTCGGAAATTATCTGTCCCCAGAACAAATTGCGGAAATCGCGGTTGCCTTTTAATAATTGCGCGTATGTTAAATTCATAAAATCAAAGTTGCAGATAGTTGCAGGTAGTTGCGGAAAGTTGCAGGTAGTTGCAGATAGTTAAAAGAAAGGTGCGGAAGATTGAGGTTTTGAACTTTCTTCCAACTTCCTGCAACTATCTGCAACTATCTGCAACTTCCTGTCAACTCCCTGTCAACTTTCTGTAAACTAAAAAAAGCCGTCAGGCTCGAAACCCGACGGCTTTAGCCAAAACAATAAAATAAATTATCAAGTGCCCGTAAACTGCGGCTGGCGTTTCTCGAAAAATGCCGTGACGCCTTCTTTAAAATCCTGCGATTTGCCCGATTCAATCTGGCTTTCGTGCTCAAGTCGAAGCTGCTGCGACAAATCGTTTGAAAATGAAGCGTTTAGCATCCGCTTGATGCGCCCGATTGAGCCGGTCGGCGCAAGCGCGAGGCGTTTTGCCATCGCCGTTGCTTCGGTCATTAAATTGTCTGCGGTTACGACGCGGTTAATCATACCGATAGCTAACGCTTTTTCCGCCGAAATTGTTTCACCGGTCATAAAAATTTCCGCCGCCAGCTTTTCGCCGACCGCGCGCGGCAGGAAAAAGCTGCCGCCGCAATCGGGCGAAAGTCCGATGCGGACGAACGCCTCGTTAAAGCTCGCCGTTTCAGCCGCGAAAACGATGTCGCAAGCCAGCGCGAAATTCGTTCCCGCGCCCGCCGAAACGCCGTTGACCGCCGCGACAAACGGAATCGGCGTCTCGCGAATCAGCCGGATGACGTCGTGCAGCTCGCGCAGCGGCTCTTCCAGAAACGCCTCGATTCTGCCCTCGCGCTGCCACATCGAACGCATCTCGCGCAAATCGCCGCCCGAACAAAACGCGCGCCCCGAACCCGTCAAAACGATTGCCCGCGCCTCGTCCGCAATCGCGCGCCGAAACGCCGCGTCCAAATCTTTCGTCAGTTGCAGCGACAGCGCGTTCAGCGCATCCGGTCGATTCATCGTGACGACTGCGACCGCTTCACTCAGCTCGTAATTGACAGTTTCCAAATTCATCCCAATTTAACTTTTTCGTGAATCGTAAATCGAGAAAGAAAGTAAAGACTCGAGCGCAGACCCAAAAGTCCAAACGATTCACGATTGACGATTTACGATTGACGATTTGCGATTTACGAAGCGAAACGCATTCGCGCTTTGCTCGCGTTGTGGCATTCGCGGCACAGAACGCTGCGCCCGACTTTCGGCTGGAACGGTACGTGGTCGTGTTTGCCGCAATGGTCGCAGATAATTTCAAAACGCGTCTGACCGTTTTCGCCGCCTGTCGCTTTTTTCGAGCGGCACTTCTGACAGCGCTGCGGCTGCATCATATTCTGGCGATAAAAAGTTTCCTGTTCTTTTTCCGTAAAAAGAAAAATTTCCTTGCACTGCACGCACGATATCTCGACATCCGGCATCGCTTTTTCTCCTTAAATAAAATTAACTCGACGTTGCACAGAGTGTATCATAAATAATTCCCAAGCCGAAAATAAACCGCCGCACCGATTTTCAGATTCTTTAGGCACGGCTTCGGCTCAAATCACTTCTGCTTCCAAAGCCTTTGCGCTCAAGTCGCAACGCTGCCGAAAATCCGGCTCGAAGCGCGAAATCATTTTATACAAAATTATTGTTCTGTAAATATTTTCTTATTTATCATAATTTACTGACAAAAAACTCTTGACACTTTTATTATTTTTGGATATAACAGCAGAAACTAAAATTCATCCGCCCTCAATTTTAGTTCTACATTTAAATCCTAAAAAAAATAGAGAGGTAAGCTTATGTCTATTGGTTTAGTCGGAAAATTAGCGCTCCTCGGAGCAATGGTTATCACGAGTATGTGGGGCGACGGCGGTGCTGTTCCCGAAGGCGGTTGTCCATTCAAGGACGCGTTCAGCTGTTGCGTCTATGAGTGCCAGCACGACCCCGGCAGCGGCTGCACCACCACTCGTTGCTGCGAGACTCTGTGCCGGTAAAAAGTCGTCCGATAAATGCGGCTTTGCATCTGAAACAGGTTGTGCGCCCAGCGCCTGCGGAAAAACCGGCTCCGGTCGCACAACCTGTTTTAATTAGTCCTGATAAATTCCAGCGACGGGCGACGCTTTCTACGCTCCCCGGCTAAATTCCGCGCCGCGCACCGACATTTCCTTCGGCGTCCGCGCCTTAATCCGAGCATTTAAAGGGCAGTCTCTGCCGCCTCGAATTGTTCCTGCGGCTAAAACCGACCGGAAACCCGGCTCGACAGCCGAAACAAGTTTATACAATTTTATTGCATTTTTCGTTATTTTTCTTTAATTCATAAATTAAAGATAAAAAATTCTTGACTGATTTCTAATTTTTGTATATAACAATCGAAACTAAGATTCGCGCCTACCAGATTTTAGTTTTCACGTATAAATCTTAAAAATAGTGAGGTAAGTTTATGTCTATTGGTCTCGTTGGAAAGCTCGCGCTTATCGGGGCGATGGCTATCACCACTCTCTGGGGTGACGGCTTTGTTGCTCCGATAGACCAGGTCGATTGTGATTTCAGGTGCTGCGTTAATCAGTGCATACACGATTCCAGCACGGGCTGTAACGGCGGCACACGCTGCTGCGAAAACCTGTGCCGGTAAAACCACACCTTTAAAGGCTTCCGCCTGAAATAGCTTCTGCGCCTGAAGCCGGGATTTTCGCGGACTTCAGGCGCAGAAACTATTTCAATTAATATGAATGGATTTTAATAAACCCGGCGCGCCGTTTATTCTCTGTTTAGTTCCTCGACGTGAGCGCGGACGGTTTCGCCGAGCGTTTTCAGATTGTAGCCGCCTTCGAGCACGGAAACGATGCGCCCCTTGCAGGTTTCATTCGCCCAGATTTTCACCATCCGCGTCATTTCCATAAAATCTTCGTCTTCAATCAAAAGCTGTCCGAGCGGGTCGGAAGCGTGCGCGTCGAATCCGGCGGAAATCATTACAAAATCCGGCTTGAAATTTCTGGAGATGTTTTCCAGCGCGCGCCTGAACATTTCCTTCTGCGTCCGCGCCAAAGTCCGCGCCTTGACCGGAACGTTTAAAGTAAAGCCGCGCCCGCGCCCGAAGCCGATTTCGCCCGAGCTGCCCGTGCCCGGATACCACGGGTATTGGTGCTGCGAGAAAAAGAAAACCGTCGGGTCGTCAAAGAAAATTCCCTGCGTCCCGTTGCCGTGATGCACGTCCCAGTCGATAATCGCGACCTTTTCGATTTCCTTGTATTTGTTCTGCGCATAGCGGGCGGCGACGGCGATGTTGTTGAACAGGCAAAAGCCCATCGGACGCTCGCCGGTCGCGTGATGACCGGGCGGGCGCGAGGCGACAAAAGCGTTTTTCGCTTCGCCCGACATCACCGCATCGACCGCGCGGCACGCGCCGCCCGCGCCGTACAGCGAAACCTCGAACGAGTGCATCGAAATCGCCGTATCTGCGTCGAGCATCTCCACGCCGTTTTCAAAAGCCTGCTCGACACGCTTGAAATGCTGCGGCGTGTGCGCGGCTTGAATGATGCCTTTCGAGACCGGCTCGGCGGGAATTTCGCTGAGACTTTCCCACAGCCCGCGGTCTTTTTTCAGAGCGTTCATTACGACTTCATAACGCTTCGGCGTTTCGGGATGCCCGAATCCGGTGTCGTGTTTCTGATAAATCGGATGATGAATGATTGCTGTTTTCATAAATTTTTAGCCACAGAGAACACAGAGGAAAGGAGAGCATAGAAAATATTCTACTTCCTCTCGGCGTTCTCTGTGAACTCTGTGGCTAAATTTTCTTAAATAAAAGCCGTTTCGTGGAGCAGCTCGCCCGTTTTAAATCTCTCTAATCTCAAACACGAAACGTCTAAAAATGTGGCTGCGCCGTCCAGAATAATTTCCGCCAGCGCGCGCCCGGTCGCGGGCGAGTGCATCACGCCGTGACCGCTGAAGCCGTTGGCGAAATACAAGCCTTCGACCTCGCGGCAACCGCCTAAAACAGCGTGATGGTCGGGCGTGTTTTCGTAAAGCCCGGCGCGGCATTTTTCGCGGACGACTTCGGTTTCATATAGAAACGGCGCGCGGTGTTTTGCGCGCTCGTAAACTTTTTCGATAAACGATTCTTCAAAATCAATCGAAAAATCCGGCTTTTCAGCATCGCGGCGGTCGGGATACGCGAAAAGAATCTCGTTTTTTGAATCCTTCGCCGGGCGAAAATGAAAGCCGCTGCCCAAATCAATCACCATCGGCAGATTTTCCTGAAAATTTCTCGCCGCTTTTGCCCAGACAATCTGGCGTTTCTGCGGCGTGACGGGCAAATCTATCCCGGCGGTCTGCGCCAAAATCCGCGCCCACGCGCCCGAACAGAGGACTATCTTTTCGCATTCGATTCTGCCCCGGCTCGTCTCGACGGCTTTGACCTTGCCGCTTTCGGTTTCGATGGAGAAAACCTCCGTCGCGGTTTCAAGTCGGGCGCCGTTTTCAAGGGCTTTTCCGATAAAACCTTCGAGCACGCCGAGCGGATTGATAAAACCGTCGCGCGCGCCGAAAGCGCCGCCGCGGATGTCCTCGCAATTCAAGCCTTCGACGATTTTCGCAATCGCCGACGCATCGACAATCTCGACCTCTTTCACGCCGAGCGATTTCTGCTTTTCGACGTTTCTTTTCAAGTATTCAAACTGTCTTTCATCGGTCGCGAAAAACAAATACCCGCGCGGCTCGTAGCCGCAATCGACGCCCGTGATTTCATTGAAATCGGCGAAAAATCCCAATGAATAAAGCGACATTTTGATATTAATATCGGTTTCAAACTGTGCGCGGACGCCGCCCGTCGCCTTTCCGGTCGAGCCTCTGCCCGGAGCGTTTTCGCGTTCCAGAATCAAAACGTCCCGCGCGCCGCGCGCCGTCAGATGATACGCCACGCTCGCGCCGATTACGCCGCCCCCGATAACGACAATTTCCGTTTTTGTTTTCATTAACGACTGAATATCAGAAATAAAATCAGTAAAGTAAGCACCGGCGCGACGACGGCAAGCCTCGCCAGCCACTTCACTTTATTAATTGAAGCTAGAGGCATTTCCGCAAAATCTGCCAACAATAGAACTGAAAAGCCGCCGGCAAATCCGTAGAATAGCGAAAAAAGCATAAGCAGTTGAGTTAGTCTTCCTGATTCTTCAACGCCGATTTTTCCTAAAATAATAGTGAAAATTAAGCCTGAGGGCAAAAGAAAAACAGCCGACAGCGGAACAAACCACCAGCCGAACGCCCACAGGCTGGAAGGAATTTTTTCCTGAAGAAAATCTACGATTTCTCTTCTCATTACCTCTCTTCTCATTATCAGGAAGCGATGCCTGAGAGACTGTTTCCCGCTTTATTTTCCCGGTGTTTTGCGAGCTAAACTCTCACTTGGCGAAAACCTGTGAAAAATCGGCGAACGCCTTAAATTCCAGCGCGTTTCCGCTCGGGTCGAGAAAAAACATCGTCGCCTGCTCGCCGACTTCGCCCTGAAAGCGGATTTTCGGCTCGATGATAAATTCGACTTGTTTCGATTTCAGCCTTTCGGCAAAGCTTCTGAATTCGTCCATCGGCAGGACGATGCCGAAATGCGGCACGGGAACGTGGTCGGCGTCAACTTCGTTGCGGTGCTGGATGCCAGCGTTTTCCGGCGCGAGATGCGCGACGATTTGATGCCCGAAAAGATTGAAATCAATCCACGCGTCCGAGCTTCTGCCTTCTTCGCAACCGAGAATCTCGCCGTAAAACCGGCGCGATTCTTCCAAATCCTTAACGGGAAAAGCAAGATGAAATAAATTGTTCATAATTTTATTCTACCCGATTATTATACCCTCGATATTCCCGAAAAAAAGAATAAAGCAGCGGCGGCGATTCAAAATTTCACTTTAAGCCTGTCTCTTTTTAATTTCTTCCGCCGCGCGCAAGCCCGATTGCAGCGCGCCCTGCATCCACGAAGCCGAATCCGAAGCGTGCTCGCCCGCGAAATGTATGCGATTTTCGGGACGCCTGATAGTTTCGAGCTGTTCGGTTTTCGGATGTCCCCACGCGCCGAGAACCCACGGGTCTTCGCTCCAGCATTTCGTAAAGCCCTTTTCAAAATTAGCGCGCAAATCGGGAAATAATTTTTCCAGGCTTCGCAGAGTCATTTCCAGACGCTCTTTCTCGGCGTATTTCATCAAATCGAGCGAAAAATCGCCGCGCAGGTAGCTTTGCAGAACGCCGCGCGTGCCGCTCTGCCCGAAGGTCGAATGCCAGATTTCCGCAAAATTTTCGCCGAAGCCGAAACCGTTCAAGCCTTTATCCGCCCAGAAACGCCGCCTCGTCTGCAGCAGGACGCGCGCCGCCGATTCGTATTTCAGATTCGCCACAATGTCGCTTTTCGGTTCGGAAAATCGCGGGTCGATTTCGATTTTTCGCAGCATCGTGAAAGGAATCGAGCAAATCAGGTAATCGCCCCGAACGGTTTCGAGCCGGTCTTTCCGCCGGAAGGTCGCGGCGACCTCGGTCGGCGTCTGCGCGATTTTCACGACCGGCGCTTCGTATCGAATTTCGCCCGCCAGACGCTCGACAAAAGCGCGCGGCAAAGCATCGTTTCCGCCCGCGATTTTCTGCCAGTGCTTCTGCTTTTCCAGACTCATAACAATCTCGGTCGCGTCCGAAAAATCTCCCCATCCGACAGGTTTTCCCCTGCCGTTATCAAAGACCGAAAATTTTTGTTCCGACGGGTAAAACGGAACGAGCGGCAAGCCGAATTCGCGCGCGTAGCTAAGCGTTAAATCGTGGTCGCGGTGAATCCGCGCCGCGCCCGCTTCCGCATAAAGATTCTCGTCAAAATCGCGGACGGTTAAAACGCGACCGCCCGCTCGCTTCTGCGCTTCCAGAATCGCCACTTCGTGACCTTGTTTCTGAAGCTCGTATGCGGCGACCAAGCCCGACAAGCCCGCGCCGATAATCAGAATCTTTTTCGGCTGAATGGAAACCTGTGCGGGCGAAAACCGCGACGCGACCAGCGCGCCCGCCGTCGCCAGAAGCGAGTCGCGTAAAAATTTTCTTCGGTTCATCTAGGCTGCTGCTGCTGCTGCTGATTGAGAGTCGATTTCATAATCTGCCGGATTGCGCCGAGATGATACGCCGTGTGCGCGAGCATTCCCATCGCCATTCCGACGTTGTCTTCGCTCCAGTCCTCGATTCCGGCGAGACATTTCAGAGTGTTTTCGTAAGATTTGCGCGCGGACTGGCGCAGCGCATCCCATTCCTCGTCGTTTACATCTTCAATCAGCCAGCTTTGCTCCCAGTTGACACGCTCGGTTCTGCCCGTCATAAACTCGCACAGGCGGTCGAGATAAAATTTCGCGTGCTCGGTCTGCGCCGCTATCGTCGTCGCGCCGAA
The DNA here is from genome assembly GCA_030860665.1 of Acidobacteriota bacterium. Classification (GTDB taxonomy): domain Bacteria; phylum Acidobacteriota; class Blastocatellia; order Pyrinomonadales; family Pyrinomonadaceae; genus JALZHR01. The sequence continues at coordinate 3,974 of JALZHR010000192.1, read as the reverse complement.
TTTTTGGGAAACCTGTTCGGCGGAAAGATTTTCCAGCGTGTTGAAAAAGCCCGTGCCGCGGTCCAGGTATGCGCTGCCTTCGCCCGCGGGCGAGCCTTCAAAGGTCTCGCGCAGCAGGTATAAAATAGATTTTAAAAAAGCGTCTTTTGCAATATCGGTGTTCATTTGTGTAATCTGTGATTTCCGATTTATGGCAATCGAAAATATCGAAAAATTTATCGGCGAGCTGGCGCGCTCGCTTCAGGAAGAAACCTTCGTCAAACTGACTTTAGGCAATTATAAAGGCGCTGACCCGCATCTGCAAAAAATTCTCGTCCGGCTGGTCGAAACCAAGCGCGGCACGCGGCTTTTTTTTCTTTTCCGGCAGGACACGCGCGACACGGCGAAGAATTTCGATTTCGCGGAAGGCGTGGCGAAAGTGCGCGCGCTGCTCGGCGCGGATTTTTTCGCCGGGCATCTTTTCACGACCGAAAACGATTTTCAGATAGACATCGGCAGGAAAGGAAAATCGCGTCTGAACACGGCGAAACCGACGTTTAAGGTCAAGCCGTCGCTCGCGCACGACAAGGAAAAACGCGTTCTCGTCGACCCGCACAGCTTCTACCTGCGCGCTCTCGGCATCACGACCGAGCAGGGCGAAATCAAGGACAAGCAGCAGGACAAATGGAAACAGATTAATAAATTCGTCGAAACGCTCTCGCGCCTGTTCGCCAATTCCCTTTTGAAAGACCGGCGCGAATTGAACATCGTCGATATGGGTTCGGGCAAAGGCTATCTGACTTTTGCGACCTACGATTATTTTAAAAACTATCTGAATCTGGACGTAAAGGTGACGGGCGTCGATACTAAATCCGAGCTTGTCTCGCTCTGCAGCGACATCGCCCAGTCCTGCGATTTCAGCGATTTAAAATTCGTGCACGGCTGGATAGGCGATTACAATCTGGAAAACGTCGATATTCTCATCGCGCTGCACGCCTGCAACACGGCGACCGACGACGCGATTTATAAAGGCATCCGGGCAAACGCCGATTTAATCGTCTGCTCGCCGTGCTGTCACCAGGAAATCCGCCCGCAGATAAAGCCGCCCGCGCTTTTGAGAGACATCCTGAAACACGGCGTGATGCTCGAACGCGAAGCCGAAATCATCACCGACGGCTTGCGCGCCTTATTACTTGAAAAAAGCGGCTACGCGACGAAAGTTTTCGAGTTTATCGGCACGGAACACACGCCGAAAAACAATATGATTGTCGGCACGCGGCAGAACGCGCGCGTCGACGCGGAAAAATACGAGCGCGAAATCGCCGACATCAAAGATTTTTACGGCATTGAAGAGCAAAGGCTCGAAACGCTGCTTTCACCGCAGAGACGCGGAGACGCGGAGAATTTAACCACAGATTGACACAGATAAACACGAGATGATTAAGACGGGATTTGCAGGGTAAACAGGATAAAATCTTTTTCTTATCCGCGTTCATCTGTGTAAATCTGTGGTTTCATTTTCTTAAAATTCTCTGCGTCTCCGCGTCTCTGCGGTGAAAATCTTCCTTAACCGATGTTAAGCTAAAAAAATATGTCGAGACCCGAAAAAAACGAATACGCCGAATATTACGAAACATACGTTTCGCTGGTCGAGGAAACGGATATAGTTTCCGCATTGCGGAATCAGCTCGCGGAATTTGAAAATCTTTTCGCCGGTATTTCCGAAGAAAAGGGCGCGCACTCTTACGCCGAAGGCAAATGGAGCATCAGGGAATTAATCGGTCATCTGATTGACGGCGAGCGGGTTTTCGCCTATCGCGCCTTTCGCATCAGCCGCGCCGACCGGACGCCGCTCGCCGGTTTTGAGCAGGACGATTACATCAGATACGGAAATTTTAACAATCGCGCGCTCGCCGATTTGGTCGAGGAGTTTTCGCTTTTGCGAAAGGCGAACAATATTCTATTTAAAAATCTTCCCGCCGAAGCCTGGTCGCGAATTGGCACGGCGAGCGAGGCGGAAGTTTCCGTGCGCGCGCTGGCTTATATAATGGTCGGTCACGTCCGCCATCACGTGAATATTCTGAAAGAAAGATATTTAAACGCATAGCCGCGTAAAATCGCTCGAAGCAGCGGCGGAATGAACATTTTTTTTCAGTTCTTTTTTTTCACGGCGACAGTTTTTAAATGAGATTTGACGCAATCATCATCGGCGCGGGCGCAGCCGGGCTTTTCTGCGCGGCGGAAGCCGGGAAACGCGGGCGCAAAGTTCTGGTCGTCGAGCACAACGCGCAGGTCGGGCGAAAAATCCTGATTTCCGGCGGCGGTCGCTGCAATTTCACCAACACGGGCGCGAAAGCCGAAAATTTCATCTCGCAGAATCCGCATTTCGCGAAATCCGCCCTCGCCCGCTATACCGCGCAGGATTTCGTCGAGCTGGTCAAAAAACACAAAATCCCGTTTTACGAAAAAAAACTGGGGCAGCTTTTCTGCCGCGAGTCTTCGCGACAAATCGTCGAGCTGCTTTTGGCGGAATGCCGCGCCGCGCGAGTCGAGATTCGCACCGTTTGCACGGTGAAAAACGTTTCTAAAAACGGGCTGTTTGAAATCGAAACGAATCAGGGCGTTTTCCGGAGCGAATCGCTGGTGATTGCGACGGGCGGGCTTTCGTTTGCGAAAATCGGCGCGAGCGGTTTCGGCTATGAAATCGCCCGAAAATTCGGCTTAAAATTAACCGCGACGCGCGCCTCGCTCGTGCCTCTGATTTTCGAGAAAAAAGCGCAGAATTTCGTCCGGCTGGCGGGCGTTTCGGTCGATTCGGTCGTGTCTTCCGGCAAAGCGTCGTTTCGCGAAAACATCCTGTTCACACATCGCGGGCTTTCCGGTCCCGCCGTTCTGCAAATCTCGAATTACTGGCAAAAGGAAAAAAGCGTTTCGATTGATTTGCTGCCCGGCGAAAACGCGCTGGATTTGCTCGAAAAAAATCACGCGAGCAAGCAAACCGTGGAAAATTTTCTCAGCCGCTTTCTGCCGAATCGCTTCGCCGAAGTTTTCACGGCGCAGCATTTTGCAAACAAGCCGCTGAATCAATTAAGCCGCCGGGAAATCGAGCAAATCGCCGAAATGCTGAATAACTGGCAGGTCAGATTCGTCGAAACCGAAGGTTACGACAAGGCGGAAGTCACGCTCGGCGGCGTCGATACGAACGAGCTTTCGTCGCAGACGATGGAAGCGAAAAAAGCTCCCGGACTTTATTTTATCGGCGAGGTCGTGGACGTGACGGGCTGGCTCGGCGGCTACAATTTCCAATGGGCTTGGTCGTCCGCCTTCGCCGCCGGTCAGGTTATTTAAAAAACAATTTACTAAAAAATGCGCTTTTGCTATGCTTGAGGCATATCTTTTTTGTTTTTTCGATTTTTCAGAACAAGGCAGGGTTTATGAAAAAACATCTTCTTCCGTGCGGGATTTTCATTCTGCTCCTTTCGCTCGCGGCATTTTCCCAGAGCAGCAGCAACAGCGCGCCGACGCCGCAAAATCAAAACAAAAATCAAACGACGAGCGAGCCGCAGCCGGACGAGAATAATTCCGATTTGGTAATTACGGCAAATGTTCGCGCCCGCGAATTGAAGGTCGAAATCGTGCCGAATCCGACCGTCGAGTTTCCCGGCAAGCCCGCGCGTCAGACCGTCTGGGAAGCCGACCGCCAAAACCTGCCCGAAAAAACCGAGCCGGGCGTGACCTATCGCGACGTCGGCATTCGCCTGCGCATCTACAGCCGTTTCGCCGAGATTCAGCGCATCGTGCTCGAAGCAATCGACGAAGAACAGCCGAATTCAGCCGTTACCAATCAAATTTCGCCCGCGGAAACGCCGGAAAGCAAACCCGCCGCAAAGCCGGAAAGCTCCGCCGTCGCGCGAAAGCCGAAACCGAAAACAAACCGCAGCGGACGAGCCGGAAAATAAGGAGAATACGATGAAATCAATCGCTCTTTTACGGGC
>JALZHR010000182.1 GCA_030860665.1 Acidobacteriota bacterium | reverse complement strand
CGATTCGCCTTTTATTCCTCGTGACGAAAAATGGAATCGACATAATTTTCAAACTCTCAAAAGCAAGCCGGTCAAATTGGACGCCGCGCAGCGCACCTCGACTGAGAAGGCTATTCGCGAAACCTGCGAAAAACGGAATTGGATTCTGCGAGCGGTAAACGTCAGGACGAATCATATTCACATAGTTGTTTCAATCGATTCGATAAAACCCGAAAAAGCACTCAATGCTTTTAAAGCAAATGCCACGCGCCAAATGCGTCAAGACGATTGCTGGAATCAGCCGCACAGTCCGTGGGTTGATAAAGGAAGTAAACGTTTTTTGTGGAATGAACGTAGTATCGAATTAGCGATTGATTACGTGATTAACGGGCAAGGCGACGATTTACCGAAATTTGACTAGAGACGAGTTCTGATTAAACACGATTTTACCCGCCCGCTACCGCAGGCGGTTCTGACAGCAGGCACGATGACTCTCGAAAAATGGGAACAAATCAGCGAAATTTATCATTCTGCGCTGGAGATTGATTCGGGCGAGCGCCGAAAAGCGTTCGTCGAAACGGCTTGCGCGGGCGATGAATCGCTGCGCCGAGAGGTCGAATCCCTGCTCGCCGCCAATTCCGAGCTTGGCGATTTTATTGCCGAGCCGGTCGTCAGGGACGTCGCGCCGCTGATGGCAGCCATCGAAAATGCGCCTTCCGTGTCGCTGGCGGGAAAAAATCTCGGGCATTACCGGATCGTCTCGCGCATCGGCTCGGGCGGAATGGGCGAGGTTTATCTCGCCCGCGATTCAAAGCTCAATCGCCAGGTCGCCGTCAAAACTCTGCCCGTTTCCCTTTCGTGCGACACGAACCATCTGCGCCGCTTTCAAACCGAGGCGAAAGCCGCCGCCACGCTCAATCATCCGAACGTCGCCACGATTTATTCGGTCGAGGACGTCGGCGGGCAGCCGTTTATCACGATGGAATACGTCGAGGGAAAATCGCTGGACGCGTTTATTTCATCCTCGGGCGGGCTGGATTTAAAGACGTTTCTCGAATGGTTCGTCCCGCTCGCCGATGCGCTTTCGCACGCGCACGAGAAAGGCATTATTCACCGCGACATCAAGCCGGGCAACATTATGATTACGGCTGACGAAGGCGTGCCGAAAATTCTCGACTTCGGCTTGGCGCAGATTGACAAAGCCGTCACCGCCGCCGCCAGCGCCGCGACTTCGGCTGAGGATTCGTCGACGCTGGATTTGACCGAGCCGGGACAGGTTTTCGGCACGCCTTCGTATATGTCGCCCGAACAAGCCGAAGGCAGGCAGGTCGACCACCGCAGCGATATTTTCAGCTTCGGCGTCGTGATGTATCAGGCGCTGACCGGCGAGCGCCCGTTTAAAGGCGACAGCTACGCCGCAATCGTCAGCGAGCTGATGACGAAAGACCCGCGCCCGGTTAATCAAATCAAGCCCGAAACGCCTTTTCTGCTTTCGCGCCTCGTAATGCGCTGCCTGTGCAAGGAGCGCCGCAAACGCTTTCAGTCGATGCGCGAAGTCCGCGCGATTCTCGAAGAGATAAACGCGGCGGTCGAAGCGGGCGACAACAGCGGCGGCGGCTCCTCGCCCGACAGCACATCTCTACAGTTTTTGAAATCGAAATCGAAAAGCTTTTCGGGCGGCGGCATCGGCAGGCGCAGATGGATTCTCGCGCCGCTGACTCTGCTGCTCATTGTTGCCGCCTCTTTCGCGCTTTACCGCTTTTTTCAGGACAAGCCCCAACCGCCGATACGCTTTGAAAATATGACGCTGCGCAAGCTCTCGCAGACCAACAACGTCGTCTACGCGCAGATTACGCCGGACGGAAAATCAATCGCTTACAACACGATTGAGGAGAACGACGGTCGCTCGCTCTGGATTCGCCGCGTCGACGACAAAAACGCGCTTCAGCTCGTTTCGTCGCAGCCGGTTTTCTACTGGGGCGGGCTGACGATTTCGGCGGACGGCAGCCAGATTTACTACATCGTCGCCGAGCGCGACGGCATCAGGCGCACGCTTTACCGCATCTCGTCGCTCGGCGGCGCGCCGCGCAAGCTGGTCGAAACGGTCAACGATTTAGGTTCGCTTTCGCCCGACGGTCAGCGCATTCTCTACGTTCGCTACAACGAAAAAAACGTGCAGATTCTCTCGGCAAACGCGGCGGACGGCGGCGATGAACGCGTGATTCGCACCGGCAGGGAAAACGAGATTTTCCGCGACCCGCAGTTTTCGCTCGACGGCGGCAGCGTTTTCTTCATCAAGTTTGAAAGAATCGACGGCGAGGAATTCTGGTCGCTGGTCGAGATGCCGACCGCGGGCGGCGCGGACAGAGTTATTCTGCCCCTGCGCAAGCCGCGAATCAGCGAAGTCGTCGTGCTGAAAGACGGAAGCGGTTTGCTGGTCAACGCGACCGACGCGGTTTCCAATCTGCCGCAGATTTTTCACGTTTCGCTGCCGAGCGGTCTGGAAACGCGCATCACCAACGATTTGAACGCTTATTTCGGCATCAGCGTCAGCGACGACGGCAAAACCATTGTCGCCGCGCAACGCAACAACAACAAAGACATCTGGCTCGCGTCCGGCGCGGGAGAAGGCGACAGCAGCAATAACGGCGGCGATAATACCAGGAAATTGACGACCGAATCGAACGTTCACACTTCAGCCGTCTGGACGCCGGACGGGCGCATTGTTTACGACGCGGTGGACAATAATCGCCCGCATATCTGGATTATGAACGGCGACGGCAGCGGCGCGCAGCAGTTGACGCCGAACGATTCCTACGATTACGAGC
>JALZHR010000161.1 GCA_030860665.1 Acidobacteriota bacterium | reverse complement strand
TCCTGATTCTGCGACAGGAACGTGCCTTCGCCGAAAAACTTGTAGCGCGAAGCAAAGAGCGTGAAGCCGACCGAAATCGGGCGGTCGCGGAAATACGGCTCGGTAAATGAAAGCTGGAGGCTCGATTGACGATTGCCGAAGCCGACGTTGAAGGCAAAGACTTCGCCGCGTCCGAACAGGTTGTTCGTCGAGTATTCCAGCCCGAAGAACGAGCCGCCGATGCCGGAAATGCCGCCGTTAAAGGAAATCTGCTGTCTGCCTTTTTCCTTGACGTTAACGATTAAATCGACGTCGCCCGTATCTTCGTCGGTGCGGATTTCGACGTCCTTGTCCTTGTCAATCGGGTCGAAATACTGCGTCTGATTAAGACGAATGACCGAAGTTTCCAGCGCGAGCTGGTTATAGATGTCGCCCTCGTTAATCAGAACTTCGCGGCGCAGAACGCGGTCGCGCGTAAACGTGTTTCCGGCAAATTCCAAACGGCGCAGGCGAAACTGCTTGCCTTCGTCGATGACGATATTGATGTCGACGATTCCCTCGTTCGGATTCGCCGGATTGTCTTTGAACTGCGGGTCCAGCTCGGCGTCGTAAAGCACGAAGCCCTGCGAGCCGTAAGCCTTTTTCAAATCTTCAAACAGCGCCTTGCGCAGCCTCTGACCGTCGGCGACCTCGCCTTTTTGCAGTCCGAGCCCGGTTAAAATCTGCTGTTCGGAAAAAATCGAGTTGCCCTCGACCTTAATATCTCCGACGCGGTAAAGCTTGCCTTCCGTGACGGGAATGATAATGCGTAGCGTGTCGTCCTTGGAAGAAATCAGCGGCAGGGGCAGCGTAATCAAAGGAATAAAATCCGTCCGTTTAACGCCCAAACCCTCGACCTGCGGCTCGCCGAGGCGCGCCTGAAAATATCCTTTCGAGAACATATATTCGCGCACGTTTTTCTGCAAATCGTATTGCAGCTTGCGCAAATCCAGAATGTCCTGTCCCTGAAAACGCGAAATCAGTCCGGTTTCCCTGACCAGTTGAAGCGCATTGCGCAATTCGCCGTCCTTGAAAACCTCGTTGCCTTCAAACTGGATGTCGACGATGCGCGAGCGCCTGCCCTGTTCGATATCGAAGGTGACGGCGACCGAAGTGGCGGAAACTTCCTCGACCTTTTCGGTAATCGTCGCATTCGGAAAGCCTTTGGAGGCGAGCAATTCGCGGATAACGCGTTTCGCGGCGTTGACTTTGACGGGGTCGAAAACCGCTTCTTTCGAGATGCCGACCCGCTGCTCGCGAAATTGTTTCAGAATTTCCGATTCCGGAACGGCGTCGCTGCCTTCAAACTGCAAATCGCGAATAATCGGCAGCTCGCGGACTTCAAAAATCACGCGCACGCCGCCGCGTACGCCTTCTTCGGTCAGAACACGCGTAGCCGTTTTATCGAAAAAATTCAGCGAGAGCAGCTCGCGCAAATCGCGTTCGAGCTGTTGCGGGTTAAACGTATCGCCCGCGCGGGTTTTGATGTAGTAAAGCAGGTCTTCGTCGCGCAGGCGGCGATTTCCCTGAATATCAACTTCTTCAACAACTTGTTGCTGCTGCTGCTGCTGTTGCTGCGTTTGATTTGAATTGCTTACGGTTTTCGGATTTTCGTTCGTCTTGTCGCCGTTTTCCGCCGCCGCTGCTACAGGCAGAGCGGTGATGACAAAACTCAGTAAAACAAGTCCGAAAGCGCGAAGAATATGCATAAAGCCGGTTCCCTTTTGTTATTATTGCAGTATTTCAGGCTTTGATTAGCCTCTCTTTATAAAAAACGCCCGAGATTCAAACTTAAAATTGTATCGTTAAAGTTAGCTAATTCAAAGCGGACGCGTTTCGCATTGGGTTTATACGCGAAGTTTGATTCGCGCGCCTGAGGCTAGGTTGCCTTAATCGGGATTACCCAACAAATTCCGAGATTATACAGGTAAACACTGAAAAAAAGAAAAGCGCGAAGGTTTTTTAATAAACTCTCTCGCGCTTTTTTACAAATTTTACAAAAATTTATCCGGCTAAAACCGCGTCCTCGATTTCGTCCAGGTTAACCGTGCGATAATTCAATTTCTCGTTTTCGCAATAGATTTCGACCAGATTTCCGTCGGTCAGCGTACCCTGAATCAAGGCTTCGGAAAGCTCGTCTTCGACGTATTTCTGCAAAGCCCGTTTCAGCGGGCGCGCGCCGAACTTGCGGTCGGCACAGGTTTTTTCAATCAGCCAGTGCTTAGCCTCGCCGGTCAGGCGAATTTGCAGCGTGCGTTTTTCCAGAATCTCGTTCAGCTTTGCCACCTGCAAATCGACGATTTGCAGTAAATCTTCGTCCGAAAGCTCGTCGAAGATAACGATTTCGTCCAGTCGATTGATAAATTCCGGCGCGAAAGTCTGTTTGACCGCGCTCATCACCTGCTCTTCCATCTTCTCGCGCGAAGCGTCCGTGCTCGCCTGAAATCCGAGCGAGGCGCGTTTCTGGATAAACCTCGCGCCGATGTTCGAGGTCATTATAAAAATCGCGTTCTTGCAGTCAATCGTGTTGCCCTGCGAATCGGTCAGGATTCCGTCCTCGAAAACCTGCAAAAGCACGTTGAAAATATCGGGGTGAGCTTTTTCGATTTCGTCGAAAAGCACGACCGAATACGGCTGGCGGCGCAGTTTTTCCGTCAGCTGCCCGCCTTCTTCGTGACCGACGTATCCCGGCGGTGAGCCGATAAATTTGGCGACCGTGTGCCGCTCCATAAATTCCGACATATCGAAGCGGACGAGCGCGCGCTCCGAGGCGAACAGAAAATCCGCCAGGCTGCGCGCGACTTCCGTTTTGCCGACGCCCGTCGCGCCTAAAAACAAAAACGAGCCGACCGGTTTGTTCGGATTTTTAAAGCCCGCCCGCGAGCGCCGAATGGCGCGCGCCAGAGCCGAAATCGCCGCCCGCTGCGAGATGACGCGGCGATGCAGCTCGGCTTCGATTTTCAAAAGCTTCTGCGCTTCTTCCAGCTTGATTGACTGAACGGGAATTCCCGTCCAGCGCGCGATGACTTCCTCGACGTCTTCTTTCGAGACCTCGACGGCGATAAAGGATTCTTCGAGATTTTGCAGTTCCAGCGCAATCAGCTTGTCCTCGTTGGCGGTGGCGCGTTTCCAGTTGGCGACGGTTTCCTTCCACGAAGGCTCGCCCACTTCGTTTTGATATTTCAGTTTCGCGCGCGCTCCGGCTTCGTCCAGCACGTCAATCGCCTTGTCGGGCAAAAAGCGGTCGGTGATGTAGCGGTTCGATTGATAAACCGCCGTTTCCAGCGCTTCTTTCGAGTAGCGAATCTGGTGAAAAGTCTCGTAACGCTCCGCCAGACCTTCGACGATTTTCAAAGCTTCCTGCTCGCCCGGCGGCAGGACTTTAACGGCTTGAAAGCGGCGTTCGAGCGCGCGGTCTTTGCCGATTGATTTGCGAAACTCGTTCGGCGTGGTCGCGCCGATCGACTGAATCTCGCCGCGCGAAAGCGCCGGTTTCAGAATATTCGCCGCGTCCAGCGAGCCTTCCGCCGAGCCTGCGCCGACCAGCGTGTGCAGCTCGTCGATAAAAATAATATACTGGTCGTTTTCCTTCAGCTCTTTCAGAATCGTCTTCAGACGTTCTTCAAACTGCCCGCGATATTTCGTCCCGGCGACGACCAGCGATAAATCGAGCGATAAAATCTGCTTGTTCTGCAAAAAGGTCGGCACCTCGCCCGAAACGATTTTCTGCGCCAAGCCTTCGATTATCGCCGTTTTGCCGACGCCAGCCTCGCCGATTAAAACCGGGTTGTTTTTCGTCCGGCGGCAGAGAATTTCGATGATTCTTTCGACTTCGCGCTCGCGCCCGATAAGCGGGTCGAGCTTGCCGTCGGCGGCGTCGGCGGTCAAATCGCGCGTAAATTCCTGCAAATGCGAGTTTTCCTTTTTCGTTTCCTGATTAAAGAAATGCGGGTAGCCGCTCATTCGCGCCACTTCCTCGCGGGCGGCGGCGAGGCGCACGCCCTGATCGAAAAGAATTTCGTAGGCGATTGAGCGTTCCTCGCGCAGGATTCCGAGCAAAAGGTGTTCCGTGCCGATATTGCGCATTTTCAGCCGCTCGCTTTCCTCGTTGGCAAAGGCGAGAATCCGCTTGGTTTCCGGCGAAAGCTGCAATTCAACCGATTGCGGAATTCGCTCGCGCAGGATGATTCGCATCTCGACCTCGCGGCGAATCGTATCGACCGACGCGTTTGACCGATACGGAAAAAAACGCGCCGCCATTGTTTTGTCCTCGCGCATCAGCCCCAGCAGGACGTGCTCCGGGGCAATCGTATGCGAACCGTATTGAAGTGCTTCGTAGCGTGCAAAAAAGATGACCCGACGTGCTTTTTCCGTATAGCGTTCAAACATAAAAATTCAGTTTCAGACCCTTTTCGTGTGTAGAACGATTATAAATGAAGTCTGACGATAAATGCCAAGTTTTTTTCAGAATTGGAAAGTTTTCCGCGCTTGACATAATAAATATTCAAAATAAGCCAAAATCCAAAAGAAATTTTCATCGCAAAGACGCGAAGAAACGGAAAACGGAAAGTGGAAAATGGAAAATTTGAAAACACGCATTTTCCGTTTTCCGTTCTCCGTTTTCCGTTTCTTTTTGTCTTAGTAGCAGAAAACCGCTTTATTGGTTGCGCAGATTTTCCAGCGGCTTGATTCGCGCCGCGCGGAAAGCCGGGTAAACGGTCGCCGCGAGGCTCAGCGCAAAGGCAATCGCCGCAATCAGCAGGACGTCCGAAGCCTGCGCGTGCAGCGGAATGTGGCTGAGCGAATAAACGTCGGACGGCAAACTTATCAGCCGGAAACGATTTCCGGCAAAGCACAGCGCCAAGCCCAGACATAAGCCGCAGACGATGCCCGCCGCGCCGAGAAACAAGCCTTCGAGCAGAAAAATCGTCACTAAACTTCTTACCTGCGCGCCGCACGTTCGCAGAATCGCGATGTCCAGCCGCCGTTCGTTAACCAATAACGCGAGCGTCGTCGTGATGTTCAAAACGGCGATAAAGATAATCAGCGAGATAATCGCCAGCGAGACTTTTCGCTCCAGGCTCAAAGCGGCGAAAAGCGGGCGATTCGCTTCCTGCCAGTCAATCGCCCGGAAATCTTCGCCTGAAATCCGCCGGATTTCGCCCGCCGTTTCGTCCGCCGCGTAAATATCGCCGACCGAAACGCTCAAAACCGTCGGCGCGAAATCCGCTTCGCCCGAAATTTGAGGGAAATCCTCAAACGAAATGTAAATCCACGTCGAATCGTAATCGTAAAGCCCGGTGCGAAAAATTTCACTGACGAAAACGCGCGAATTCACGGGCGCGAAATCGCCGCCGCTGCCGCCGGGAAAAATAATCTCGGCTTCGTCGCCGACCGCCAAGCCGGTTTTTTCGGCAAGCTCGGCGCCGATTGAGATTTTAATAAATCGTCCGTCGTTCGTTGTCTGTTGTCCGCCGGGTTGAGATTTTAAATCTGAAATTTCAGATTCGGATTGAGTTTGATTTTTCAATCCGTGTTCATCCGTGTTCGTCCGTGGACTATTTTCTTCCGGCGTTAAACCGCTCGCTGTCGAAGGCGGTTCTGACCGCGCGCGCAGAATACAGTAGCCGGTTGATTTCTCGCCGACGATTAATGCGCTTTCGTAAGTCGTCGCCTTGACGGCGCTTACGT
>JALZHR010000140.1 GCA_030860665.1 Acidobacteriota bacterium | reverse complement strand
TCTCTGTTTCGGTCGCCGCGCCGACCCTCACGACCGCGACGCCGCCCGCCAATTTCGCCAGCCGCTCCTGCAATTTTTCGCGCTCGTAATCGCTGGAGACGCCGTCCATCTGATTGCGGATAATTTGAATGCGTCCTTCAATCGCGCTCGCTGCGCCCGCGCCTTCGACAATCGTCGTGCTGTCTTTATCGACAATCACTCGTTTCGCCGTGCCCAAATCGTCGGGCGTCACGCTTTCGAGCTTGATGCCGATGTCTTCGGTGACGACGCGCCCGCCGGTTAAAACGGCGATGTCTTCGAGAATTTCCTTGCGGCGGTCGCCGAACGCCGGAGCCTTAACGGCGCAGACCTTAATCGTGCCGCGCAATTTGTTGACGACCAGCGTCGCCAGCGCTTCGGCTTCCACGTCCTCGGCGATAATCAAAAGCGAGCGACCCTGCTGCGCCGCCAGTTCCAGAACCGGGAACAGCTCGCGCATCGTGGCGATTTTCTTTTCGTAAATCAGGATGAGCGGCTCGTCCAGAACCGCTTCCATCCGGTCGGCGTTCGTGACGAGATAAGCCGAAAGATAACCGCGGTCAAACTGCATTCCCTCGACCAAATCCAGTTCGGTCGCCGTCGTTTTCGATTCTTCGACCGTGACGACGCCGTCTTTGCCGACCTGCTCCATCGCGGCGGCGATAAGCTCGCCGATTTTGCGGTCGTTATTCGCCGACACGGAAGCGACGTTGGCGAATCCGGCTTGTCCCTCGACGTTCTGCGCCTGATTTTTGATGGCTTCGACCGCGCGCTCGGTCGCCATCTGGATGCCGCGCTGCAAAGCCGTCGGATTCGCGCCCGCCGCGACGTTTTTCACGCCCTCGCGAAAAATCGCCTGCGCCAGAACGGTCGCCGTCGTCGTGCCGTCACCGGCAATGTCGTTGGTTTTCGTGGCGACTTCCTTAACCATCTGCGCGCCCATATTCTGGTAAGCGTCCGCCAGTTCGACCTCTTTGGCGACCGTCACGCCGTCTTTCGTGATTAAAGGCGAGCCGTAAATCCGACCGATGACGACGTTGCGCCCTTTCGGTCCGAGAGTTACGCCGACGGCGTCCGCCAGAACGTCCACGCCCTTGAGCATTTCTCTGCGCGCTTCTTCTCTGAATTTCAATTCCTTCGCTGCCATTTCTGTAAATTATCTCCTTGATAAATAACGATTAATTGTCGTTTAAATCTAATCTTTATAAGCTGCTCTCAGACTAAAACCGTTTTTCAGGCTAAAGATTTTAGCTTCACCTTTTTTCAGAATGAAAATTTCTCTGATATAGCTCGATTTCGGCAATTCTATTTGAGCATAAACTTTTATTTCGTCTGCGGTTTTATGAAACGTGCTGACGTTGACTTTATAGTTTACGCAGTGATAACAAAAGAAAATCTGCTTGGTTCCCGCGATGGTTAAAGGCATTTTGTCAAAGACGGGAAAATCGAAAAAGACGGAATCATTGGCAAATGACGGAATTATCACGAAACTGGAATCTATCGCTATCTCAAAGCTTCCGCCTTTTTTTACCTCGACAAAAACATTTCCTATCGTCTTAACTTGATTCTGCGCAGAAACCGACGCTGTTCCGAAAAACAAAGCCGTCATTAAAATCATCAACCCCGCGGAAAATCTTCTCATAATTTGAGCCTTTTAATTATCGCTTTTATCGTTTCCAATAATCGATGCCGGCTAAACAACACAGCTACAGCCGCATTCAAATTCAATCTCGACCGGCGAAGCCAGATTGCCGCGTTTCGTCCGGGCGAAAATGCAGAATCTCATTTGTATAATGGTTGAAAACCACGACGTCTTTTACACCGTTTGCCAGATAAATCGGCGGCGAGATTTCCAAATCCCTGGCTTCGTATTTTTTGCTGATAACTTCGATAACGGCTTCGGGAACCTGCTTAATCGCCTCTTCCTCTTCTTCCGGTTCGCGGCGGAAAACGGAAATGTCCGGGCGTTTTAACGAACCGTCCGGAGATTGGACGTAAACAGCGGCGACATCCAGACATTCGCAGAGCTTTCCGCCTTTCTCCGCCTTTCGGAAAGAATCACGAATCCGGTCAACCGCTTTTTGGTGCTTATAAATTGGCGATGCTTCCCAAATCGCCAGGTTTCCCGCAATTTCCAGCCTGATGCCGAGTTCTTCCGCAGTCAAAAACTGTGGATTCATATTCGTGTCCTTTCCGCCGCCGGATTTATTCATTCTTTACTTTCCGCGACCGACCTGCACTTTCGACGGGCGCAGCAGGCGGTCGCCGAATTTGTAGCCGCGCGAGTATTCGGCGGTGATTTTGCCGTCCTGTTCGTCGTCGACCTGAATCATATCAATCGCCTCGTGCAGCTCCGGGTTGAAATCCATCCCGGTTGCCGGAATCGGCTCGACGCCGACGCTCATCAGAGCCTGCTCAAAGCTGCGCGCCGTGCCTTTGACGCCGTCCAGCAGGTGCTCGAACGAAGCGTCGGTTTCGCTCGCCTGAATGGCGCGATTCAGGTTGTCGAGAACCGGCAAAAGCGCGGTCAGAAAGCTGAATTGTCCCTGCTTGGCGCGGTCTTCGAGCGATTTCTGCATCCGCGAGCGCATTTCCTGCGTCTCGCGCTCCATCTGCGTTTTGATTTCTTCAAATTTCGCCTGCACGCCGACCAGCTTCGCTTCGGCGGCTTCGCGGCGCATCGTTTCTTCCTTCAGTCGATTTTCCAGCTCGGTTTCGCGCTGCGATTTGACGTTTTGCTGTTTCGAGTTTTCGGTTTCGTCTTTCACTTCGACGCGAACGCGCTCGCCTTCGGTGTTGAAGCGGCGCTTGTCGTCTACGGGAATTTCCTCCCCTTGCTGCTGCTGCTGCTGCTCCTCGGTTTCGTGATTATTGTAGTCCTGCTCACTATTGCTGTTCATATTTTTTTTCTTAAACCAACTCATAAATTTTGATAAACGATTCGCTGTTGAAAATTAGTCTAACAAACCATCTATCTTTTGGGGAAATTCACCGCGGAGACGCGGAGACGCTGAGTTTTTTTCAATTTCTTTCTGAGCGTCTCCGCGGTGAAACATCAAGCTGAAGCCGTTGCGGTCGCTTCGGGCGTGAATTTCAGCGCGCCGCCGTCCGCCGTCACGTGAACCGTCTGACCGCCCGCGATTTCGCCTTTCAGCAGCTTGACGGCGAGCGGGTTCTGAACCAGCGTCTGAATCGCGCGTTTCAGCGGGCGCGCGCCGAAAGTCGGGTCGTAGCCTTCGCTTGCCAGCAGTTCTTTCGCCGAATCTTCGAGCACAATCGCGATGCCGCGCTCCGCCAGATTGCGGCGCAGTTTTTCGAGCTGAACGTCGATGATTTTCTCGATTTCCGCGCGCGACAATTGCCCGAAAATCACGATGTCGTCGATGCGGTTCAGAAATTCCGGCTTGAAATAATCGCGCAGAATCTGCTGCACGGCTTCGCGCACCTGATTCTGGTCGTCGCCGACCGACAAAATCTCGCGCGAGCCGAGATTCGAGGTCATAATCAAGACCGTGTTTTTGAAATCCACGACGCGACCTTTCGAGTCGGTCAGGCGACCGTCGTCGAGAATCTGCAATAAAACGTTGAAAACGTCCGGATGCGCCTTCTCGATTTCGTCAAACAAAACGACCGAATACGGGCGGCGGCGGACGGCTTCGGTCAACTGCCCGCCTTCATCGTAGCCGACGTATCCCGGCGGCGCGCCGATCATCCGCGCGACGGCGTGTTTTTCCATATATTCCGACATATCGAGGCGAATCATCGCGCGCTCATCGTCGAACAAAAATTCGGCTAAAGCTTTTGCCGTCTCGGTTTTACCGACGCCGGTCGGTCCTAAAAAGATAAACGAGCCGACCGGACGATTCGGGTCTTGAAGCCCGGCGCGGGCGCGGCGAACCGCGTTCGACACCGCTTCGAGAGCTTCATCCTGACCGATGACGCGCGTGCGCAGCTTTTCCTCCATCGAAACGAGCTTCTGCATCTCGCCTTCGAGCATCTTGGAAACGGGAACGCCCGTCCATTTCGCCACGACTTCGGCGACGTCTTCCTCGTCGACTTCCTCTTTCAGATAAACGCCGTCTTTCTGCAAATCGGCGAGCCGCGTCTGCTCTTCGCCGAGAAGCTTTTCAAGCTCGGGAATTCTGCCGTATTGCAGCTCGGCGGCTTTATTCAAATCGCCCGCCTGGCGCGCCTGTTCGAGTTGCAGCTTCGCTTCTTCGAGCTGCTCTTTCGCGCCGCGCATCTTCTCGATTTCCTCTTTTTCCGATTGCCATTTCGCTTTCATCGCGCCCGATTTTTCCTTTAAATCCGCGATGCGTCTTTCGATGTCGGCAAGGCGTTCTTTCGATTTTTCGTCCGTTTCGCGCGACAAAGCCTGACGCTCGATTTCAAGCTGTAGAATCTCGCGCTCTAAAACGTCGATTTCCTGCGGCAGGCTGTCGATTTCGATTCTCAGGCGCGAAGCCGCCTCGTCAATCAGGTCAATCGCTTTGTCCGGCAAAAAGCGGTCGGTGATGTAGCGATTCGACAAAGTCGCGGCGGCGACAATCGCCGAGTCCTTGATGCGCACGCCGTGGTGAACTTCGTAACGCTCCTTAAGCCCGCGCAAAATCGCAATCGTGTCTTCGACGTTCGGCTCGCCGACGTAAACCTGCTGGAAGCGCCGCTCAAGGGCTTTGTCTTTTTCGATATGCTTTTGAAATTCGTTCAAAGTCGTCGCGCCGACGCAGCGCAGCACTCCGCGCGCGAGCGCGGGCTTGAGCATATTCGAAGCGTCAATCGCGCCTTCCGAAGCGCCCGCGCCGACCAGCGTGTGCAGCTCGTCGATGAATAAAATAATTTGCCCGTCGCTCTTTTCGATTTCCTTCAGGACGGCTTTCAGGCGGTCTTCAAACTCGCCGCGATATTTCGCGCCCGCCAGCATCGCGCCCAAATCCAGCGCGACCAGTCGCTTGTTTTTCAAGGTTTCCGGCACGTCGCCCGAGACGATTCGCTGCGCCAAGCCCTCGACAATAGCCGTTTTGCCGACGCCCGGCTCGCCGATTAAAACCGGGTTGTTTTTCGTCCGGCGCGAGAGAACCTGAATCGTGCGCCGAATCTCGTCGTCGCGCCCGATGACCGGGTCGAGCTTTCCTTTGCGCGCCCGCTCGGTCAAATCCAGAGCGTATTTTTCCAGCGCCTGAAAGTTTTCTTCGGCGTTCTGGTCGGTGATGCGCGCGCCGCCGCGCATATCGGCGACGACTTTTTCAATGTCTTCTTTCGTCACGCCGTTCGAGCGCAGAATGCGCCCGGCGTCGCCGTCCCTTTCGTCGGCAACCGCCAGAAAAAGATGCTCGGTCGAGATATATTCGTCCGTCATCTTTTCGGCTTCTTTCTGCGCGTTCTGAAAAATCGTGTTGATGCGCGAGGAAAAATACTGCTGCCCGCCGGAAACTCTCGGAAACTTCGCAATCGCCGCCGTTACGTCTCTTAAAATATCTTCGGCGCGCGCGCCGATTTTGCCCAGAATCGGGCGCAGAGTTCCTTCCTTCTGCTCCAGCATCGCCGCGAGCAGGTGTTCCGGCTCGACCTGCTGGTTCTGATTTTTTTCGGCGACGCCGATGGCTTCCTGTATCGCTTCCTGTCCGCGAATTGTATATCTGTCGAATCTCATTGTTTTTTAATCAAATAAATTACGTTATTAAGTCCGCATCAAATAAGCCACAGAGTTCACAGAGAACCCGGCGTAAGGTGAAATTTCTCCGTGAACTCCGTGTTCTCTGTGGCTGAATAAATTAGGCGTTAGCCGCTTTTGCCTGCTCGCTCGTCTGCGACGCATTCGCGTCAATCGTCTTCGGCTGCGACGCGCCGCCCGAAGCCTTGATTTCGATGCGTCGCGGTTTGGCTTCCTCGCGTTTCGCCAAGGTCAGGCGCAAAACGCCGTTTTCAAATTCCGCGTTCGCATTCTCGCTCGAAACCGTCGGCGGCAGCGTGAACGAGCGTGTAAAGCTGCCGTAGCTTCTTTCGACGCGATGAAAATTGTCGCTGTCGTCTTTTTTCTCGAATCTCCGCTCGCCGTGAATCGTCAGCACGTTGTTTTCAATCGAAATGTCCACGTCCTCCGGCTTCATTCCCGGCAGCTCGGCTTCGAGCACGATTTGGTCTTTATTTTCAAAAATATCGACGTTCGGCGTCCACGCGCCGCGCATCATTTCATCCTGCTGCGCGCCGCCGCTGCGCGGCAGGCTCATCGAAAACAGGCGATTAACTTCGTCCTGCAAAGTACGTAAATCTCGAAAAGGGTCGTATTTAGCAATGCTCATTGTAAGTTCCTCCTCAAAAAATTTCTTTGTGGATTATTTACCGACCGAGCAAACGGTTATAAGTTTCATTTGCTTAGTCTAAGATAATAATAAAACCTGAGTGTCTTGTTGTCAAGTCCCAAAAGGAAAAATTTTCACGGCTGAAATTTAAAAATTTGCGGCTTTTTATGTGACAGATTTGTTTTGAAAAGGTTATAGTTAGCACGTTTCTTCTACAAAATTCATCAAAAAATGGCGAAATAATCTGGAATGAAAATCTTTCGTGAAATTTTATCTCCGTTAATTGCGGTTCTGGCGGCGTTCGTCGTCGGCGGCATCGTGATTCTGCTGATTGGCGACAACCCGTTTGAAGCCTATCGCCTGCTGCTCGCCAATTCTTTCGGCTCGGCAAAAGACGTCGGCTACACGCTTTTTTATGCGACGCCCTTGATTTTTACCGGCTTGGCGGTGGCGGTCGCCTTTCGCTGCGGGCTTCTGAACATCGGCGCGGAAGGTCAGCTCTACGTGGCGTCATTCGCGACGGCTTGGGTCGGCATCAAATTCGGCGGCGCGATGGTTGATATTTTCGGCAAAAAGGAAGATTGGTCTTATACGAGTTTGCCAGCCCTTCTGCTGGTTCCGCTGTGTATTCTGACGGCGATTGTCGTCGGCGGAATCTGGGGCGCGATTCCCGGGATTTTAAAGGCGAAATTCGGCTCGCACGAGGTAATCAACACGATTATGCTGAATTTTATCGCCATCGCGCTGGTCAGTTATTTGACGCAGTATCACTATAAAATTCCGGGCGACCCGATTCTGCAAACCGCCGAAATCGGCGCGGCTGCGCATATCCCGCAGCTCAATCA
>JALZHR010000127.1 GCA_030860665.1 Acidobacteriota bacterium | reverse complement strand
ACTCTACAAATTATTCAACGGTTTCACTTGTATTTCTCGTTATCCAGACAAAAGTTTCGGGCGCACGCCGCCGGGCGTCTTCGCTGTTCAGAAATTCGTTTTCGAGCTGCTTTAAATCCTTCGCCTCGTCAACGTCGTACCAGCCCGGAACTTCGCGCAGACGCCAGCTCAGATTCAAAGCGTTTTCGCGCACCTGAGCGAAAGTTTTCGGCGAGCTCCATTCGACCCGCTCGAAAATTCTCGCGTCCGGTTTTCGCAAGCCTATCAGGTAGAAACCGCCGTCTTCGGTTTTTCCCAGAACGGCGTCCGCTCCGGCTTCCAGAAATTCAAACGCCCGCTCGATAAAATGCGCGGGAAAGGTCGGGCTGTCCGTGCCAATCATCACGATTGCCGCATCCGAATTTTGACGGAAAGCGAACTCGAAAGCGGAAAGCATTTTTTCGCCCAGATTTGCGCCCTTTTGTTCGACGAAAGACGTATTTTCGCCGCCGAGCCGCCGAAAATAATCTGTTTCTCCGGCGGGCGAATATGCTATTATCAACTTATTTTTCAGCGATTCGGCTTTGCTAATCGTATCGAGCAGAAAACACTCGGCAAGCTGAGCGCATTTTTCGGCGGAAAGATGAGGCTCAAGTCTGGTTTTGACCGTTCCGGCAAGCGGCGCTTTCGCCATTATGATAATCGTGCGTTTCATTTCGCAGTAAATTTTATAACTTTCGGCAATTTTCGGTAATTCGGAAATTATGTCTTACGATTCGGATGTTGAAAAGGCTGTGCCGGAAAGATACTTGAGCGCATCGCCCTGCAATGCTGAAACCGGCTGCCGCTAATTGAGAGAGGGAAACGAGAAAGGGAAAATGCATTACTACAACGAAGAAGATTTGGCGAGATTTGGCGAAATCGGGAAAATCAAGCCCGAGCTTTTTGAAAAATTTATGGCTTGGTATCAGGCTTGCCAGGAAGACGGCGCTCTCTCAAAGCGCGAAAAGGCTCTGATTGGGCTGGCGGTCGCCGTGACCGTGCAATGCCCGTACTGCATCGAGGCTTACACGCAGTCTTCGCTCGAAAACGGCTCGAATATGGAGCAGATGACCGAGGCGATTCATCTGGCTTCGGCTATCCGCGGCGGCGCGAGCCTGATTCACGGCATCCAATCCCACAACGCGCACGATAAAATCTCGATGTAGAAAATGCACGACGACGAAAAAATCTCCGAAGCAATTATCACGTTGCTTAATAGCAATGTCGGTTACGCCATTGCTATTTTCGGCGGAAC
The DNA here is from genome assembly GCA_030860665.1 of Acidobacteriota bacterium. Classification (GTDB taxonomy): domain Bacteria; phylum Acidobacteriota; class Blastocatellia; order Pyrinomonadales; family Pyrinomonadaceae; genus JALZHR01. Next base: position 8,992 of record JALZHR010000127.1, on the reverse strand, counting down.
ACTCAGGCTAAAGCAGCTTGAGGATTTATCTTTTGCCGTCAGTCGCGAAGAATTCAACCCTACAACAAACAAATTTGATTTTGATTTTGAAGAAATTTTCAGCGATGCCGGAGAAGCGGCGGAATTTTTCCTGAAAAAACGCAGAGAATATGAACTAGGCTTCGATTTTGAAGTCGAGCCTGAGTAAATAAATGACCCCATTTAATTCAAAATGCAAACAAACGTTCAAATCACTCGCAACGATAAATCGGCTTTGCCGAACTCATCAATCTCCTTTGGAGAAAAACTGAAGAAAAGCGGCTTGGAGCTGCGCTCTACGAATGTCGAAATTCTGCAAATCAACGTCGGAAAGCTCTGCAATCAGGCGTGCAGGCATTGTCACGTTGACGCCGGTCCCAAACGCACGGAGATTATGGCGGCGGAAACCGTCGAAGCGTGTCTGAACGTTTTGCGCGGCTTTAGAATTCCGACCGTCGATGTAACGGGCGGCGCGCCGGAGCTGAATCCTTCGTTTCGCTATCTGATTGCCGAGGCGCGAAAAACGGGCGCGCGCGTGATGGTCAGGCACAATCTGACCGTGATGTTTGAGCCGCAACAGTCGGATTTGCCCGGGTTTTTTTCGGAAAACGAGGTCGAAGTCGTTTCCAGTCTGCCTTATTTTCTGGCGCAGCAGACGGACGCGCAACGCGGCACGGGCGTTTTTGAAAAAAGCGTCGAGGCGATAAAGCGGCTGAACGATTTCGGCTACGGCATCGAAGGCAGCGGATTGCTGCTGAATCTGGTTTACAACCCGGTCGGCGCGTTTTTGCCGCCCGTGCAGACGGCAATCGAAGCCGATTTCAAGCGCGAGCTGAAAAGCCGCTACAACCTGCATTTCAACAATCTTTACACGATTACGAATATGCCGATAGCGCGCTTTCTCGATTGGCTCCGGCGGTCGAAAAACGAGGAAAGCTATATGACGAAATTAATCAACGCTTTCAACCCGGCGACCGTTGCCGGCTTGATGTGCCGCAACACGCTCAGCGTCGACTGGCGCGGCTTTCTCTACGACTGCGATTTTAATCAAATGCTGGAAATCGGCGTCAACGAGCGACTGCCGCAGACGATTTTCGATTTCGCGCCGGAAACTTTCGCCGACCGCGAAATCCGAACGGCGGCGCACTGCTTCGGCTGCACCGCAGGCGCAGGCTCAAGCTGCGGCGGCACGGTGGCTTAGTTCAGCCGCGAGAGAATATCAAAAAAACCATAAAAATACAGGGATTACAGGATAAGCAGGGATAAAGAAATAAGAAGAATGATTTTCTTTATCCCTGTTTATCCTGTAATCCCTGTTAATTGCTCTTTTGTATTCCCCGCAGGCTGAATTTACTTTTTCTCGTAAATCACGCGCCCGTTGAAAACGGTCAGAACCGTTTCGGTCGTTAAAACCTCTTTCGGCTCAATCGTCAGCAAATCTTTGGAATGGACGACCAAATCAGCCAGCATTCCCGTTTTGATTTCGCCTTTTTCCCGTTCGGAAAACTCGGCGAAAGCGGACTCATAAGTGTGACAGCGAATCGCCTGCGCCATCGTCAGGCGTTCCTGCGGCTGCCAGCCGCCAATCGGGTCGCCGTCCGCGTCCTGCCGCGAAACGGCGGCGTAGAGCGTGTTATACGGATTTATCGGCTCGACCGGAAAATCCGTGCCGAACGGAACGTGAACATTATAAGACTGCATAAAATGCCACGCATACGCGCCCAGAACGCGATATTCGCCGAGGCGCGATTCCGCCCATCGTTTATCCGAAATCGCGTGCGAAGGCTGCATCGAAGCGATGATGCCGAGTTCGGCAAAACGCCTGAAATCGGACGGATTAACGACCTGCGCGTGTTCGACGCGGTGGCGTAAAGGATTGAATGAATCGCCGTTGAACCTGCCGAATATAAATTCGCCTCTTTTAAGATTCTGCCCGTCATAAGACATATTCAAGCCGCCGGTCGGACCGCTTTTCACATCTGAAGTTTTATTCTTTTCGGCGCGAAGCTTTCTCGCCGATTCAAATCCGTCCAAAGCCATCCGGTTTGCGCGGTCGCCAATCGCGTGCAGCGCAATCTGCCAGCCTTCGCGGTCGCGGTCGACAATCATTCTGGTCAATTCTTCCTGCGGTCGACGCGGAATGCCGGAATTTCCGGCGTCGTCCGAAAAAGGCGCGAGCATCGCCGCCGTGCGCGAGCCTAAAGTTCCGTCCACGTAACCTTTTAAAGCGCCGAGCTTGAGGCGCGAAGGATTGTCTTTAAACGAAGCGAATTCGGTGCGCTGCCGCTTTAAAGTCTCGACCGAATCTTCAAAATCCTGCCATTCCGAAACGCGCACGGTCAATTTGTCCTGCTGCAAAAACGCGCGGTAGAGCTTCGTCGTTTCATAGCCGGAATTGTCCTGCACGGAAGTGATGCCGTGACGGCGCGCCATATCGAGCGCGGCTTCCAGCCCGCGAAAAAGCGTCGGCTGGTCGGGCTGCGGAATCAGCCGGCTGACCAAGCCCTGCGCCGTCTCCTTTAAAATCCCGGTCGGCTCGCCCTGCGCGTCCTTTTCAATCTCGCCGCCTTCCGGGTTCGGCGTCGTGCGGTCGATTCGCGCCAGCCGCAAAGCCGCCGAATTCACCCACGCGACGTGACCGTCGACGCGCACCAGATAAACCGGATTATTCGGCGCGATTGGGTCGAGGTCTTTTTTCGACGGAAAGTTTTGTTTCCAGACGGTGTGATCCCAGCCGCGCCCGAAAACCCATTCGCCGGGTTTTACCTCTTTCACTTTCGTTGCCACGCGCGCCTGCGCTTCAGCCACCGATTTCGTGTCGAGCAGATTGACGGTCAAAAGCGCGAGCGCGCCGCGCAGAAAATGAACGTGCGCGTCGTTAAATCCGGGCGTGACGAGCTTTCCCTGCAAATCAATCGCCCGTTCCGCCTGGTATGCGGCTCTCAAGTCGCTCGATTTTCCGACCGCGACGATTTTCTCGCCGTCGACGGCGACCGCTTCGGCGATTGTAAACTGCGCGTCAGCCGTAAAGATTTTGCCGTTATACAAAAGCAAGGAAACTCGCCGCTTTGCCTGCGCGAAGGACGCGAACGGGCACAATAATAGAATTAATAATTGAAAAGCTAGAATTTTTTTCCACATAGATTTTTAAAGTCCGGCAAGATTTTTTATAACACTTAATCGGGCGGCGGAAAAGTTTTCGCCGTCGAAATTTCGCATCACGGCTGCGGCGCGTTTATAATTAAAGCAAAAAAATTTTCAAGGAGCAGGAGAATCAGCAGCTATGAAATCGGAAACTTTGCAATTTAATACCGCCAACGGCGCTTCGACCGCATACGTGGCGCAGCCCGACACTGATGCAAACGGGAAAGCCGTCGTTTTGATTCACGAATGGTGGGGCTTGAACGACAATATCAGGGACATCGCCAATCGCTACGCCGCCGAAGGCTTTACGGCAATCGCGCCCGACCTTTATCGCGGAAAGGTCACGACCGACAAGGAAGAAGCCGGACGCCTGATGCAGAATCTGGACATCGAAGACGGCTTGAACACGATTCAGATGGCGATTGAAAAGGCGCAGGAAACTTACGGCGTCGAAAAATTCGGCATCACGGGTTTTTGTATGGGCGGCACGTTCGCGCTGCGCGCCGCCTGCGAGCTGGAAAACATCGACGCCGCCGCTCCGTTTTACGGCGACATCCCGGACGAATTTACTTTGAAGGATTTGAAATGCCCGGTCATTTTCGTTTCGGGAACGAAAGACCAGTGGATTAACCCGGAGAAAGTCGGCGAGATGGAAAGAATCGCAAAAGACAATTTTCTGCCGATTCAGTCGCTGAAATACGAAGCCGACCACGCTTTTTTCAACAACACGCGCCCGGAAGTTTACGACGAGGCGGCGGCAAAAGACGCCTGGTCGAAAGTCATCGCGTTTTTCAATGAAAATCTGGAAAAGTAACCTTTCCGCCTGAAAGCTAAAGATTAACCGGCGGCAGACGCGAACGGAAATCAGCCGCAGAGGGCACGGAGAAAGCGGAGAGGAATTAACCACGGATTTACACGGATAAACACGAGATTAAAAGTAGGCTTCGCGGCTTGATAGACAGGATGAACAGAGTGAAAACATTGAGCTTTATTTTATATCCCGTCTATCAAGCCGCGAAGCCTGCCTCATCTTGTTAAAAATTCGCGTTTATTTGTGTAAATCCGTGGTCAATTTCTCTTTTCTCTCTGCGCCCTCTGCGGCTAATCCGCTTTCGTTCGTGCTTTTTCGGGTTCTTTCGCGGCTAATTCTTCTCTCGCCTTTCTCACCGTTTCGGCGGCTTCCCGCGCCGTCGCCGCCAGTGCCGTCAGGTGTCCCATTTTGCGACCGCTGCGGGCTTCGGCTTTGCCGTAGAGATGAAGTTTCAGATTCGGAAACTTTAGAGCGTTCGCCCAGTTCGGCTCTCCGGTTTGCCATATGTCGCCGAGCAGATTCGCCATCGCCGCCGGTTTATAAAATTCGGTCGAACCGAGCGGCAAGCCGCAGACGGCGCGCAATTGCTGCTCGAACTGCGAAACGGCGCAGGCGTCGAAAGTCAGGTGACCGGAATTGTGCGGGCGCGGCGCAAGCTCGTTAATCAGCAGCTTTTCGTTTTTCGTCAGAAAAAATTCGACGCACAGAGTTCCAACGTAATCGAAGGCTTCGGTGACGCTGCGCGCAATCTCGACCGCTTCCCGGTAAATTTTTTCCGCGACGAAGGCGGGCGCGAAGGAAACGTCTAAAATATGGTTCGCGTGCTCGTTTTCGACGACGCCGTAATGCGCGAAATTGCCCTTGCGGTCGCGCGCGCAGACGACCGAGACTTCCTTTTCAAATTCGACGAACGCTTCCAGAACCGCTTCCTGATTATTCAGATTGGCGAAGGCGTTTTCGATTTCTTCGACGGCTTTGATTTTCGTCTGCCCTTTGCCGTCATAGCCGAAACCGGCGGTTTTCAGAATCGCCGGAACGCCGATTTCGCGCGCCGCCCGTCGTAAATCTTCCAGCGTTTTAACGTGCCGGAAAGGCGTGACGGGAAAGCCGTTACGCGAGAGAAAAGTTTTTTCGCGCAGGCGGTTCTGCGTCGTGTGCAGGACTTCGCCGCCGGGAAAAACATCGACCAGTTGCGAAGCCGTTTCGACCGTCTCGAAAGGGACGTTTTCAAACTCGAAAGTGACGACATCGACCTTTCGCGCAAATTCCTTAACGGCGTCCAAATCCTCGTAATCGGCGGAAGTCTCGAAATCGGCGACCTGCCCGGTCGGCGTGTCGGAATCGGGCGAAAACGTGTGGACGCGATAGCCCATCTTGCGCGCCTCGATGGCGAACATTCGCCCGAGCTGCCCGCTGCCGAAAACGCCGATAGTTGAATTTGGAAGAATTATTTTAGCCACGAATTTGCCCGAAATTTGCGAAAAACGAAATCACAGATTAGCACAGATAAGCGCGAATTTTAATAACGGCGGAAATTTCACATCGATTTGAAAGCCGCCAGAAAAGTGTCGTGAGAATTGCAGGCGTAGGCGAACGGCTCCGCGTGCCCGGCTAGACCGAATTTCCCGTTTTCGTCGTCAAAGAAAATTTTAAATCCGTCGCCCGTTTCCGGCATTTCTTCCAATACAATCCAGACTTCTTTCAGCGCGCCGCCGGAAAAACGGATTTTTCTTTTCTTCGGGCGAATCAGGCAGCTTTTCAAATCGCAGCCGTGCAGATTTGTCGCCGAGCGGTCGCCGCCTATTTCCTTTTCTATCATCTGCGAGATTTCTTTCGGAGTCACGCGTTTATTTCAATTCCGATTTCAAAACCGCGTCGGTTTGATTTTGTCTGAATTTTTTTAATTTTTCTCTTAATTCGGGACGCGAATTCGCCAGAATCGAGACGGCAAGAAGCGCCGCATTTTTCGCGCCCGCCGCGCCGATTGCCAGCGTTCCGACCGGGATTCCGGCGGGCATCTGCACGATTGAAAGCAGCGAATCCATTCCCGACAAAGCCTTGCTCTGAACCGGCACGCCCAGAACGGGCAAAACCGTCTGCGAAGCCGTCATTCCGGGCAGATGCGCCGCTCCGCCCGCGCCCGCGATGATGACCTCGACGCCGCGCGATTCCGCCGTCTTGGCAAACTCGAAAAGCAAATCCGGCGTGCGGTGCGCTGAGACGACCCGCGTTTCGTGCGGCACATTGAAATCCCGCAAAACGTCCGAAGCGTTTTTCATCGTTTCCCAATCGGACGTGCTGCCCATAATTATCGAAACGAGCGGCGGGTTTTCGTCTTTTTTATTTTTCTTCGTCGTCATAAGTTTGAATCACGATTCCGCCGAAGCGATGCTCGTCCGCCCGGCATTTTATCCCGTCAATATAGCAGATATGGCTGTCGCGCGCCTCGCCCGTATCGGCATACTCAGCCGCAAAGCCGCCCGCCAGCATCGTGGTATTGGAAAACTTCAACAATCGCCCGCCTTCGTCCGCCGCTCTCGCGCAGCAGGCTGTGCAGACGGATTTCGGGTATCTCTCCGAAAGCTGCACTTCTGTAGAACAAATCGGACATTTCTGAGATGTTTGCGTCATTTGCTGACAAAGTAAAAAAGATGCGCGGCTGATTTTCCTGATTTTATTTTGCCACGAACAAACTGAAAAATGCACGAAAAGCGGGTGAAATTCGGTCTCAACCTTATTTCCTTCCCTGCTTTCGATTCCTTATAGACACATCCGCTGTCAAACTGCGAAAATAGATACAATGAAACTGAATCTGAACGATACCTTTAACCGCGAGCTTCCAGCCGACCCGGTTACGAAAAATTACGTGCGGCAGGTTTATAACGCCTGCTTTTCTTACGTTGCGCCGGAAAAACCGTCCAGCCCCTCGCTCGTCCACGCTTCGCCGCAGATGCTCGAAGCGGTCGGACTCGCGGAAAAGGATGCGACAAGCGAAGAATTCCTGAAAATCTTTTCGGGCGCGGAAATTTATCAAGACACGAATCCGTTTGCGATGTGTTACGGCGGTCATCAATTCGGACATTGGGCGGGACAATTGGGCGACGGTCGGGCAATCAATTTATTCGAGGTCAGTCATGATAATCGTCAATGGGCTTTGCAGTTGAAGGGCGCGGGGCGCACGCCGTATTCGCGCGGCGCGGACGGGCTGGCTGTATTGCGGTCTTCGATTCGCGAATATTTGTGCAGCGAGGCGATGTTTCATTTGGGCGTCCCGACGACGCGCGCTCTTTCGCTGTGCCTGACGGGCGACGAGGTTCTGCGCGATATGCTTTACAACGGCAACGCCGCGCTCGAAAAAGGCGCAATCGTCTGCCGCGTCGCGCCGACGTTTATTCGTTTCGGCAATTTTCAGATTTTTATGTTCAGACAGGATTTGGAAAACCTGAAAAAATTGACCGATTACACAATCCGCCGTTTCTACCCGCATTTAGGCGAGCCGAACAAGGAAACTTACATCGAGTTTTTCCGCGAGGTCGCCGAGAAAACGCTTCGCTTAATAATCGAATGGGAGCGCGTCGGCTTCGTTCACGGCGTAATGAACACGGATAATATGTCGATTCTGGGCTTGACGATAGATTACGGTCCCTACGGCTGGCTCGAAGACTACGACCCGGGCTGGACGCCGAACACGACCGATGCCGGGCGAAAACGCTACCGCTTCGGCAACCAGGCTACCATCGGCGCGTGGAATCTGATGCAGCTCGGCAACGCTCTCTACCCGTTAATCGAAGACGCCGCGCCGCTCGAAGAAATTCTGGAAAAATATCAAATCGATTACCTGCCGGAACACGTGCGGATGATGTCCGGCAAACTAGGTCTGCAAACTCCTGCGGATGTTGATTTCATCCTCGAACTCGAAAAACTGCTCTACCAGAGCGAGATGGATATGACGATATTTTTCCGTAATCTGAGCGAATTTGACGAGCAAAACCCGCAGGAATTCCTGACCGGACTGGAAGACGCCGGTTACGCGGCAGACCTCGAAAAATTCAGACCGCGATGGACGAAATTCCTGGCGGCTTATTCACAAAAGCTCCTTGCCGAAAACCGCCAAAAGGGCGAAAGACGCGAAGCGATGAATCGCGTCAATCCAAAATACGTCCTGCGAAATTATATGGCGCAGCTCGCCATCGACGCGGCGGACGCGGGCGATTACTCGCTGGTGGACGAGCTTTTCAAATTGCTTCTCAACCCCTACGACGAGCAGCCCGCAGCGGAAAAATGGTTTGCAAAACGTCCCGATTGGGCGAAAACCAAAGTCGGCTGCTCGATGCTTTCGTGCAGCTCGTAAACTAAAATTTTACAGAGTTTAATTTCGATAATTTGCAGCGACGGCTAATTTTTTTTCGCTTGAGAGGCGGGTGACAATCAAATTGTTATTCGCCTTTCGCTTTTTCCAAAAAGTCAGGAGCTTCATTATGCGTTCGTCCAGACCAATCGGATATTCGCTCTATTTGTTCATTTGCAAATTTTTCGCTGCTTTCATCTCGCCGGTCGCTGACGATAAAAACTACATCCGGCGGCGGATTAAAACCTGAAAAAAAATCTGGAAACGTCTCCTGCTGAGAAAATATAGCTTCAAACTACTCCATAAGTGAAAGAGACACGCTTTCTGAAGAGTCGAGATATTATCAGGCTTCGTTCCCATTAATTTTAAAGCCGGCTAGGTCTGTTTTAAAAAGAATTGGCGCACAAAACCTGTTATTGAATTTGGCTGCGGATGGGTATTTTTCGCTATTGCCTGTTCTTTTTCAAGGCTCCTGACTTTGTTTCTCAGCTCCTGGTTTTGTTGGATAAAAGCTCCGAAATGAGGCTGAGAAAAAGGCTTTGTCGTCGGAGACGTTTGATGTCGGGCAGGCGGCTGAAATTTCGGCGCTTGCCTGGGTGATATTCGTTGGCGCAACTCGGAAACTGTCTGCGGGCGCAATTGCGGAAAAATTGAAAGGGACTGCATTACGG